>NZ_VBVZ01000515.1 GCF_005863185.1 Pseudomonas edaphica | reverse complement strand
TACTGAGTCAACGCCAGGGCGCTAATTACTCAGCGGCAGCTACCGGAGCTTCTTCAACGAACTGCTCGGTACCACCAGCAACGTGGTTGCGACCACGGATTACAGCGTCAGCCATCGAACCCATGTACAGCTGGATAGCGCGGATTGCGTCATCGTTGCCTGGGATGATGTAGTCAACGCCTTCCGGGCTGCTGTTGGTATCGACTACGCCGATAACAGGGATGCCCAGCTTGTTGGCTTCGGTGATCGCGATGCGCTCGTGATCAACGTCGATAACGAACAGTGCGTCAGGCAGACCGCCCATGTCCTTGATACCACCCAGGGAACGATCGAGCTTTTCCAGGTCACGGGAGCGCATCAGCGCTTCTTTCTTGGTCAGCTTGGCGAAAGTACCGTCTTCGGCTTGCACTTCAAGGTCACGCAGACGCTTGATGGAAGCACGGATGGTTTTGAAGTTGGTCAGCATGCCGCCCAACCAGCGGTGATCGACGTACGGCGAACCGCAACGTGCTGCTTCTTCAGCAACGATCTTGCCAGCGGAACGCTTGGTGCCGACGAACAGGATCTTGTTTTTGCCCTGGGCCAGACGCTCTACGAAAGTCAGAGCTTCGTTGAACATTGGCAGGGTTTTTTCAAGGTTGATAATGTGGATCTTGTTACGCGCGCCGAAAATGTATTTACCCATTTTCGGGTTCCAGTAACGGGTCTGGTGACCGAAGTGCACACCGGCCTTCAGCATATCGCGCATGTTGACTTGGGACATGATAGTTCCTTAATAAGTCGGGTTTGGCCTCCACGTATCCCAATGACCAACCAGCGGCATCAAGGCCTCCGGCACCCAGGTCATCGTGTCGACACGTGTGTGGATTTAAGCTTTGCGGGGTATCCCCGGAAAGCGGCGCATTTTATACCACACGAAGGACGAAAACGAAACCTGCAATCACATTTGCCAGCAACCGTGTTCGTGTAACCCCTTGAATAGAGCCGACATACCCCTACTCTATAGAGAGATGCGATTATCAGAGGCTCATGATTTGACGCCATCGTCTGTTAGAATCGCGTTTTTTGAGGCTTGTGCGAATTTCGTAACCATTTGTCGCACGCCCGTAAACCGTATTGATTTCAGCGCGTCGCGCTAGAGAGAGCCTGTATGACCGTTAGTTTGAAAACCGCCGAAGACATCGCCGGCATGCGCATTGCCGGCAAACTGGCTGCCGACGTGCTGGAAATGATTGCCGAGCATGTCAAGCCAGGCGTCACCACCGACACTCTGAACCAGATCTGCCACGACTATATAGTCAACGTGCAAAAGGCCATCCCTGCCCCACTGAACTACAAGGGCTTCCCCAAATCGATCTGCACCTCGATCAACCACGTGGTCTGCCACGGGATTCCAGGCGACAAGCCGTTGAAGGACGGCGACACCCTGAACATCGACGTCACCGTGATCAAGGACCGCTATTTCGGCGATACCAGCCGTATGTTCCACGTCGGCAACGTGCCGGTCTGGGCTGAGCGCCTGTCCCAGGTCACCCAGGAATGCATGTACAAGGCCATCGAGATCGTAAAACCTGGCTGCCGCCTGGGCGATATCGGTGAAGTGATCCAGAAGCACGCAGAAAAGAACGGCTTTTCGGTGGTGCGCGAATTCTGCGGCCACGGTATCGGCACCGTATTCCACGAAGAACCACAGATCCTGCACTACGGCCGCGCCGGCACCGGCATGGAGCTCAAGGCAGGCATGACCTTCACCATCGAGCCAATGATCAACCAGGGCAAAGCCGACACCAAGGTGCTGGGCGACGGTTGGACCGCCATCACCAAGGACCGCAAGCTCTCGGCCCAGTGGGAACATACCCTGCTGGTCACCGAAACCGGCTACGAGATCTTCACCCTGCGCGCAGACGACACGATCCCTCGCGTTTCGGCGTGATGGTTGCCTCGGTTTTCCAGCTACACCGTTGTGACTGACTCAATAGACAGATAGGAAAGCCGATCGATGCCCCAGGTGGACCCCGAACTCTTCGACCGTGGCCAGTTCCAGGCCGAACTGGCCCTGAAGGCAAGCCCCATCGCCGCCTTCAAGAAGGCTATCCGCCAGGCCCGCGAGGTGCTCGATGAGCGCTTTCGCAGCGGCCGGGACATTCGTCGGCTGATCGAGGACCGCGCCTGGTTCGTCGACAATATCCTGCAAAAGGCCTGGGAGCAGTTCAGTTGGAGTGAAGACGCCGACATCGCCCTGGTAGCGGTCGGCGGCTACGGTCGAGGTGAGTTGCACCCCTACTCCGACATCGACCTGCTGATCCTGCTGGACAGTGCCGATCATGAGATCTTTCGCGATTCCATCGAGCGTTTTCTGACGCTGTTGTGGGACATCGGCCTGGAGGTCGGCCAGAGCGTGCGCTCGGTGGACGAATGCGCCGAAGAGGCACGCGCCGACCTCACCGTCATCACTAACCTGATGGAAAGCCGCACCATTGCCGGGCCGGAACGCCTGCGCCAGCGCATGCTGGAGGTCACCAGCACCGCGCATATGTGGCCAAGCAAGGAGTTCTTCCTGGCCAAGCGTGCCGAGCAAAAAGCCCGGCACCACAAGTACAACGACACCGAATACAACCTGGAACCCAACGTCAAAGGCTCTCCGGGCGGGCTGCGCGACATCCAGACCATCTTATGGGTGGCCCGCCGCCAGTACGGCACCCTCAACCTGCGCGCCTTGGCCGGTGAAGGCTTTCTGGTCGAGAGCGAAAATGCGCTGCTGGCCTCGTCCCAGGAGTTCCTGTGGAAGGTGCGATACGCCCTGCACATGCTCGCCGGGCGCTCCGAAGACCGCCTGCTGTTCGACCACCAGCGCTCCATCGCCACCCTGCTGGGGTTTGAAGGCGAGGACGCGAAAACCAGCATCGAAAGCTTCATGCAGCAGTATTACCGCGTGGTCATGAGCATTGCCCAGCTCAGCGACCTGATCATCCAGCACTTCGAAGAGGTGATCCTGGCGCCGGAAGACGAAGCCCCGCCGCAGCCGATCAACTCGCGCTTCCAACTGCACGACGGCTATATCGAGGCGCGCAACGACAATGTATTCCGTCGCACGCCGTTCGCCATGCTGGAAATCTTTGTGCTGATGGCCCAGCAGCCGGAAATCAAAGGCGTGCGCGCCGATACCATCCGCCTGCTGCGGGAAAACCGTCACCTGATCGACGATGATTTTCGCAACGACATCCGTAACACCAGCCTGTTTATCGAACTGTTCAAGTGCAAGATCGGCATTCACCGCAACCTGCGGCGCATGAACCGTTACGGCATCCTCGGCCGCTACCTGCCGGAGTTCGGCTTTATCGTCGGGCAGATGCAGCACGACCTGTTCCACATCTATACCGTCGACGCCCACACCCTCAATTTGATCAAACACCTGCGCAAGTTGCAGTACACCCAGGTGTCAGAAAAATTCCCGCTGGCCAGTAAACTCATGGCCAAGCTACCCAAACCCGAACTGATCTATCTGGCCGGCCTGTACCACGACATCGGCAAAGGCCGGCATGGCGACCACTCTGAAGTCGGCGCGGTCGATGCCGAAGCCTTCTGCCAGCGCCACCAATTGCCGCAGTGGGACAGCCGCCTGATCGTGTGGCTGGTGCAGAACCACCTGGTGATGTCGACGACCGCGCAGCGCAAGGACCTCTCCGACCCGCAGGTGATCCACGACTTTGCCGGGATCGTCGGTGATGAAACCCGCCTCGACTATCTTTACGTGCTGACCGTCTCCGACATCAACGCCACCAACCCGACACTGTGGAATTCCTGGCGCGCCAGCCTGTTGCGCCAGCTCTACACCGAGACCAAGCGCGCGCTGCGCCGTGGCCTGGAAAACCCGGTGGACCGCGAGGAGCAGATCCGCCGCACCCAAAGCGCGGCCCTGGATATCCTCGTGCGCGGCGGCAACGACCCGGATGACGTCGAGCAGCTATGGTCGCAACTGGGCGATGATTACTTCCTGCGCCACACCGCCGGCGACGTGGCCTGGCACAGTGACGCGATCCTGCAACAGCCGGCCGACGGCGGCCCACTGGTGCTGATCAAGGAAACCACCCAGCGCGAATTCGAGGGCGGCACGCAGATCTTCATCTACGCGCCGGACCAGCACGATTTCTTCGCCGTAACCGTGGCCGCCATGGACCAGCTCAACCTGAACATCCATGATGCGCGGGTTATCACCTCCAGCAGCCAGTTCACCCTCGACACCTACATTGTGCTCGACACCGACGGTGACTCGATCGGCGACAACCCGGTGCGCGTGAAAAAGATCCGCGAAGGCCTTACCGAGGCCCTGCGCAACCCTGATGACTACCCGACCATCATCCAGCGCCGGGTGCCGCGCCAGCTCAAGCACTTTGCGTTTGCGCCCCAGGTGACCATTTCCAACGACGCCCAGCGCCCAGTGACCGTGCTGGAACTCAGCGCACCGGACCGCCCAGGCTTGCTGGCGCG
>NZ_VBVZ01000514.1 GCF_005863185.1 Pseudomonas edaphica | reverse complement strand
TTATCAACGGCGAAACCCAGGGTGACGTGGCGTATGCCTTGAAACAGGTCGAGGACCATCTGGCGCGGGTAGACTCAGGCTTGGGCTGGGACGCGGACGCGCCTTTTACCTACCGTAAACTGATGCTTGAAGCCCACAAGCACAAGGTCGCGATCGACGGCGTGGACGCCTCGAGTTCTTATCATATGGAGCATGTGCTGGCGCTGTCTGAACAAGAGCGGTTTATCCCTCGCAACAGCAAACTCAGGAACTTCTATTCCCACAAAGCCCTTTCACAAAACGACCCCGATGATGGTTGGATCGCCCTGGTTGATCACACCCGCATAGGGAGCACGGACGAAGTGCCGGGGCTGGCCGATTTGCAGAATGTCATCGCCCTGCGTGTGGAGGATGTTACCCCGGGCCAGGCGGTGGGCATCTCGCCTGATACTGCCTCCGCCGCGTTGTCCCGGGGTGATTACCGGATGACCATGGCGCCGGCATCACAAGCGCTGCCGACGGCGGGTCCTTCAAGGGCGGTGCCGGCGCCCGCTGCACCGTCCCATTACAGTGAGTTCGATCTGCCCGCGTCGTTTAAAGCGCACCTGGATGAAATGGTGCACTCGCATCGTGACTTGGATACTCGCTACGGCTTTGGGATTGGGCACCTGTATGAGGCGGCGTTCAAGGGGTTCAAGAACACCCGTAATCGTTTGGAGAAGGCCGCCAAAGCCGCCTTTGCCACTTACACGCCCCCGGCACGGTCCACCTTCGTCGAGCTGGGTACGGTGGTTAGCGAAGAGGCGTTCGTCAAGCTACTGTACAAACTCAAGCGCGGACTGATTGTTGCTGAAGCGCATGCGGATAAGGCGAGTAAACAGTTCCTGATTAAATACATGAAGCTATTGAAAGAGCAGGGTGTAAAAACCTTGTATCTGGAACACCTGCTTACCGATCTGCACCAGCTTGAACTGGACGTTTTTTATAACACGCTGAAAATGCCGGAAAATCTCAAGCGCTATCTGAGGGCGCAGGACCTCGGCCATATGGGGAGCGGTTACACGGGAAAAAACACCTACACCAAGGTCGTCAAAGCGGCGAACAAGGCGGGCATCCGCGTCCGGGCTCTCGACTGCACCGCCAGTTACCACGTCAAAGGCATGCACGACTTGAACGCCCGCCAGAGCGTGTTCAGTTACTTTGCCAATGAGGTGATCAAGGCTGATCAGGCGGCACTGGGGCCGCATAAGTGGGTCGCACTCATGGGCACCTCCCACGCCGACATCTATCAGGGCGTGCCAGGCATTGCGCAATTGCAGGATGCGGTCAGCTTGACGGTACGCGATGTCGCGCCCGACCATGCGCTGCCTCTGCACCGTGGAGGCTGGGAAATCCTGGAGCGCGGGGTCAAGACGCCCGCGGGCACGGCCATGCGCAGTGACTTCAAGGTGCATGTCGGTGTGGCCGGTACGCCGGCGCCGCGCCCGATGGTTGCAGCGGATCGTACATGGATCAGAAGTGTCGGCGATTTCCTGATCGAGCGGCCTTCAATGACCCAAGCCAATGTGCTCCATCGTTCTAACACTGGAGATATCATTTCCACGCCTGTTCAAATTGACGATAAGGGGCAGTTCTTTATTGAGCGGTGGCCACAGTTGCAAGCAAAGCGTTACCCAAGTCTGGATTTTTTGATTCATGCACTCAAGACGGATGTGCAGTTGACGGCCGTTTCCGCTTCGACCCTGCCGAGCGTGCGCCTGAAAAACATCGGTGACTTCCTGATCGAGTACGCTTCATCCACCCAAGCCAGTCTGCTTCACCGTTCCAGGACTGGAGAGATTATTACCACCCCGATAAAAAGTGACGAGGTGGGGCAGTTGTTTATCGAACGCTGGCCGCAGTTGCAAGGCAAGCGGTATGCAACGATGGAGGGCTTGGTGGATGCGCTCAAGAAAGACGTGCTTTTGACTGCCGTCGCCTGATCACGGGCGCTTGAGGGGCAGCCTCTCGTGAAGGGGCTGCCACAATAAATCGTGGGCACTCCACTGGGCTGGCGTAGTCTCATGGCCAGACACCCACGCTTATCCTGCGGAGCTTCCCATGATCACCGTCCACCACCTCAACAACTCGCGCTCACAGCGCATCCTCTGGCTACTTGAGGAGCTCGGCCTGCCTTACGAGATCAAGCGCTACCAGCGCGACCCGAAAACCAACCTGGCGCCCCCGGAGCTCAAGGCCATCAACCCACTGGGGAAATCCCCGGTTATCGAAGATGGCAGCCTGGTGTTGATCGAATCCGCCGCCATCATCGACTACCTGATCCGCCGCCATGGTCAAGGCCGCCTGCAACCTGATCCTGCCTCTGCGACCTACGACAAATATGTGCAATGGCTGCATTTTGCCGAAGGCTCGGCCATGCTGCCGCTGATGCTCAACCTCTACGTCGGTCGTCTGGGTGAAGCCGGTGCGCCGTTGCACCCGCGTATCGAGTCGGAAGTGGCCAACTACCTGGGCTATCTGAATGACGTGCTGGCGGATACGCCGTATCTGGTCGGTGACGAACTGAGCGGCGCGGACATTCAGATGAGCTTTATCGGTGAAATCGCCAAGGCCCAGGGCAAGTTGCAGGCCTATCCAAACCTGGCGGCCTGGGTGCAACGCTTCCAGGCGCGACCTGCGTACCGCAAGGCGGTGGAGCAGGGCGGGGAATACGCGTTCGCCAAATAGGTCAGGCCAGAAGGCACAATTGCCCCTTGTGGCGAGGGGGCCCAGCCCGCTCGCCACGGGTCTGTGTCCCCATTCTTAAACGCTATTGCCCTCGAAGCGCTTTAACGAAAACGCCGACAGGTCCAGGTCACTCGACCCACGCATGCACCACTGCGCAAATGCCTCACCCAGCGCCGCCGAATGCTTGAAGCCATGCCCCGAGCACGGCGACACCACCAGGGTGTGCTGCAACGTGGGGTGTTCGTCGATGATGAAATCGTGGTCCGGCGTCACGGTGTAGGCACACACCGCCGCCTTGAGCACTTTGGCCGACACGCCGGTGATACGGCCCTTTACCTGCTGTTCGTACATCTCCTGGGCTTGCGCCGCCGAGACCGTGCGGTCCAGCGTTTCAGGCGTGGCCGTGGTGTGGTACTGCGCCGTGGCCAGCTTCATGCTGCCTTCGCCGGGCAACGCCGGGAACCCATAGTGGGTCTGACCTTGTTCGTGCGTGAGGATATAGGTGGGGGATTTGCCCACCAGGTCGGCCCCAGGCTCCAGCGCGAACCAGAACAGCTGTTGCCGATAAACACTCAGCAACCGGTCAAACGGCGCGCCGAGTAATTCGCCGGCCCAGTTGCCCGCACTCACCACCAGCTTGTCGGCCTGCAGCGTGCGCTGGTCGGTGGTCACCGTCACGCCGTCAGCATCCGAACTGATGTGGGTCACCGTCTCGTCCTTGTACAGCGTGGCGCCGTGTTGCTCGGCCAAGGTGAGTTGCACATCAATGCAGCACTCAGGGCGCACAAAGCCGCCGCCAGGCTCGTAGTAGCCGATGGCGCTGTCCGCCACCTGGGCAAATTGCGGGAAACGCTGGCGAATCTGCGCAGCGTCCAGCCGCTCATGTTCAATGCCGTAGGTTTGCGCCAGGCCAATGGTGCGCAGGGTGAAGTCGGTTGCATCGCTGGGGTCAAAGTCATCACGAGAGGTGAGCACCAGCAACCCCGACTGCTCAAACAGCGCCTGCCCCGACAACGCCTCAAGCTCGCGCCAGATAGCGTGCGAACGCCGCACAATGGGCACGTACTGCGCGCCTTCGCCCACCGACAGCCGCGTAATACGCGTATCGCCATGGCTGGAGCCAAAACTGTGGGGCGGGTGGTGGCGGTCGATGCCGGCGACTTTCACACCGGCTTTTGCCAGTTGATACACCGTGGCGGCACCCATGGCGCCCAGGCCGATGACCAGCGATTCATAGCGTTCCAAGGTTGGTACTCGTGTGTGAGGTGAGGGCGTAGTTGAGGCTAAGGCGTGGGAAAAAACAATGGGGGATAAGAAGGTAGCCTGTACCCCGTTCAGGAAACCCACAGTTGATCTTCGTCGCCCCGCAATCCCCTGTGGGAGCTGGCTTGAACTGCGATAGCCGGTTAACACGAAGTCTGTGGCAGGTGGGCTGTTGTGGCGAGCAGGCTTGCCACAGGAGAAATTGGCTGCCTTCAAACGTTGTGTAGATACCCATAGCTATCGCAGGCAAGCCAGCTCCCACATTAGCGCCGCGTCAGGCCAGGCGTGCCCGCCAATCGCCGAGGCCACCTCGGCGTCTTGTAGCGCCGCAGCCGTCAGTTCGCGCCGTTTGCTAGGGCCAGCTCCTTATTGGCCCGCGTATCGAACACCCAAATCACCCACAGGCTTTGCGGGAACGCAGCGTAGGGAGGTGGGCTGTTGTGGCGAGCAGGCTTGTCCTGCGTTGGGCTGCGAAGCAGCCCCAGTAAAGGCACTGCAATTTTCCTGAAAGAACTCAGCG
>NZ_VBVZ01000513.1 GCF_005863185.1 Pseudomonas edaphica | reverse complement strand
AGTCATCACCCTCGACCAACTGCACCAGGCCTTCGCCTTCCAGCACCCGCAAGTTGCGCCCCAAGGTACTGCGATCCAGGCCCATGGCGTCGGCTAGGCTGGAAATGCTCGGTTGGTCGAGACGCTGCAAGTTGCACAGCAAAGAATACTGGGCGACGTTGATCCCGAAGCCGTCGAGAGCGCCGTCGTAATGCCTGCTGACGCCACGGGCGGCACGTCGCAGGTTGGTGCATAAACATTGGGAGGCAAGCATGGAACGTGTATATACCCGCGATTAAGGAAATGCAAGAAAGTGTTACAGAGCCAAACCGATCAACACCGCGACTTCCAGCAACTCCAGGAGTGCGCCAGCTGTGTCGCCGGTGGTGCCACCCAGCCGGTTGACCATCAATTGGCGCAGGCCGATAAAACACAGCGCCGCCAGCAGAACAGCCATGCCGCCGCTGAAACCGCCGATCAGGATGCAGGCCAGGCCACTGAGGATCAGCACCTGTTGGCCGACAACCCGCGGTAAATGGTCCGACAGCGCCTGACCCAAACCGCCTGCACGCACATAGCGCGTGGTAAGGAACAGCGCCAGCATCGACGCCCGCCCGATCAACGGAGCCAGGATCAATGCCGCGTCATTACGTTGCTCGATCAACGCCACCAGCGCGGTGAACTTGAGCAACAGCACCAAGCCCAGGGTAACCACCGCAATCGGCCCGCTGCGCGGGTCTTTCATGATGGTCAGGGTGCGCTCGCGGTCGCCGAAGCCACCGAGCCAGGCATCGGCGCTGTCCGCCAGGCCGTCCAGGTGCAGGCCACCGCTAAGCAACACCCACGCGGTCAGCAATAAGGCGGCATGCAGCAACAACGGCGCGCCCATCAATACGCTGTTCAGCGCCCATAACAGCACGCCGAACAACAGCCCGACCACGGGATAAAACAGCAGCGAACGCCCCAACTCTTGTGGCTGCGGCATGCCCGGCAAACGAATCGGCAGGCTGCTGAGAAATTGCAGGGCGATCCAGAATGGCAGCATCGTCAGGTTCCTTCCTTCAACACACCATCGGCAGCCACATGCAGGCTGAACAGCCCACCATGGCCGACCTCGACATTCAACAACTGCTCGCGCGGCAAACCTCGCGCTCGCGCCAATAGCAGACGCATCACACCACCGTGGCTGATCAGCAACACGCGCTCACCGGCGTAAGCCTGGTGCAAGCGCGAGACGGCGCTGAGGACACGGTGTGAAAAGTCGCTGACCGGCTCGCCCTCAGGCGGTGTGAAGCTGTAGGGGTCGGCCCAGAACAGGCCGAGCCCTTCGGCGTCGGTTTCCATCAGCGCCGCTGCGCTATGCCCTTCCCAGGCGCCGAAGTGCAATTCCTGCAGGTCTTTTTCCAGGCTCACCGGCACATCGAGGCGTGCGCCCAACTCTTGGGCGAACATCGCGCAACGTTGCAGCGGCGAGCTGACCAGGCGGTCCCAAGGGCCCTGCTCTGCTACGGCGGCGCGCATCTGCGCCCAGCCCTTGTCGGTGAGCGCGTCGTCGAGGCTGCCGCGCAGGCCGCCGCCCAGCTCGGTTTCGCCGTGGCGCAACAGGTCCAGGTGCAAGGTCATGCCGGGCGGTCTGCCACGGCCGCTTCGGCGAATGTCGCCATTTGCCCGTGGAGCGCACACGCAAGGCGCAGCAACGGCACCGCCAGCGCCGCACCACTGCCCTCGCCCAGGCGCAGGCCGAGCTGCAGCAAGGGTTCGGCGTTGAGGCTTTGCAGTACGTGACGATGGCCCGGCTCGGCGCCACCATGGCCGAATACCAGCCATTCTCGACACGCCGGGTTCAGGCGCGTGGCGACCAGTGCGGCGACGGTGCAGATAAACCCGTCCACCAGCACGACGATGCCTTCTTGTGCGCAGGCCAGATAGGCACCGACCAGCGCGGCGATTTCAAACCCGCCGAGGTTGAACAGGGTGTGCAATGCGTCATCGCGCTGTCCGGCATGCAGCGCCAGTGCGCGCTCGATGACTGCTACTTTGTGGCTGACGCCCTGGGCGTTCAAACCGGTGCCCGGGCCTGTAAGGTCGCTGACCTTGCAATCGAGCAGCGCACAGGCCAAGGCGCTGGCGGCGGTGGTATTACCGATGCCCATTTCACCGCCGATAAACAGCTGGGCGCCACCGGCCAAAGCGCGCCGAGCGCTATCGCGACCGGCTTGCAGCGCCAGGCAGCCCTGAGCTTCAGTCATGGCTGGGCCGTTGACGAAATTGGCCGTGCCCGCGCCGATGTTCAGGTGACGCACTCCGGGCAGGTTCAGCGAGGGCGTCACCGTGCCGAGGTCGACCACTTCCAGCTGCGCATCCAGCTGACGTGCCAACACACTGATGGCCGCGCCGCCAGTGACGAAGTTGTGCAGCATCTGCCCGGTCACTTCCTGGGGAAACGCCGACACGCCTTCTGCGACGACGCCATGGTCACCGGCAAAAATGGCGATCCACACTTGGTCCACCAACGGTTTGACCTGGCCTTGCAGGCCGGCCAGTTGCACCGCTACAGCTTCGAGCTGGCCGAGCGAACCGGCCGGTTTGGTCAGCTGTTGCTGGCGCGCCAGCGCTTGTTCGTACGCTGAGGCGTCGACAGCCTTACAAGGGTTGAGCCACCAGGTGTCAGTCATAACGCAGTACCTTTCAAAGTCAGGGGCAGGCCGGCAACCGTCAGGACAACACGCTGACACCGCTCGGCCAAGGCTTGATGCAGCCAACCGGCTTCATCCACATAGCGGCGAGTCAATTCGCCCAGCGGCACGACACCCATTCCGGTCTCGTTGCTGACAAAAATGATTTCACCCGGCAGTGCAGCCAGGGTTTGCAGCAATTGATCGCGCTCCAGCGCCAGGCGCGCCGGGTCTTCGAGCATCAGCAGGTTGGTGAGCCACAGGGTCAGGCAGTCCACCAGCAGGCAGCGATCGGCAGCGGCGTTTTCGCGCAGTACGCGGGCCAGCTCGATGGGTTCTTCAATCAGGCCCCAATGATCGGGACGCCGCTCACGGTGATGCGCGACGCGCGCGCTCATCTCGCCATCCAGCGGCTGGCTGGTGGCGATGTAGATGACGGGCAAGGTGCTGTCGCTGGCGAGTTTTTCGGCCAGGCGGCTTTTGCCGGAGCGGGCACCGCCGAGGATTAATTGATGCATGGGGTGGCACCTTGTTCGGCGGGTGGAGAGGTTGAGGTGTGCCGCGGCAAGTGGGGTGAGTCAGGTAGGCATGCAGTGGCTGAGCCATGGCCATCGCAGGCAAGCCAGCTCCCACTGAAAGGCAGATCTGCTTTTGATCTGGCGGTTGATCTGGCTTTTGATTTTGATCTCAGTCGCCCCGTTAAACCACGCTGGCCTGCGTTCGGGTACACCGAGCCCAGGCGAGGTGCCGAGTGGTGGGGCGAAGACTTTCTGGTTACTTTTGTGTCTTTACAAAAGTGACCCGCTGTAAGAGCGGAACCATAAGTGGCCGTTACCCAGCTGACGGATATGTACACCGACAAACCGCCATCGCAGGCAAGCCAGCTCCCACATTTGGACTGGGTGTACACCGTCAGAGCCCGCATAGCTTGCGCAACAACGCGGTATCCAGGTGGTTCTCCACCAGGTCCGCCAAACGCTCGATATCGCGCTCGCGCAAGGCGTGGTAATCCACCTCCTGCACGTCCTGCAACCCAGCCCAGCGCAACAAGGCGCTGCACGCCGCGGGGCTTTCGAACAGGCCATGCAGGTAGGTGCCGAGAATCTGCCCGTCGGCACTCTGGGCGCCGTCACTGCGGCCGTCATCCAACCGCACGGCGGCGTTCGCCAGCGCTTCACCGCAAGTCACGCCGGCGTGGATCTCATAACCACTGACCTCGGCATCTTCCAGCAACAAGCGCCCACGCACATTGCGCAGCTGCTTCTCTTCCTCCAGCGTCGTACTGAACGCCAACAGCCCCAAGCCTTCACTGGAGCCAGCCGGCCCTTCCAGCCCGAGCGGGTCATGCAGCTGCTCGCCGAGCATCTGCAAGCCGCCGCAAATCCCCAGCACCTTGCCGCCATAACGCAAGTGCCGCGCCACGGCAGTGTCCCAGCCGTTGGCGCGCAAATAGGCCAAGTCACTGCGCACGCTTTTGGAGCCCGGCAGGATAATCAGGTCGGCAGGCGGAATCGGCTGGCCCGGCCCGACAAACTGCAAATCCACCTGCGGGTGCAGGCGCAGCGGGTCGAAATCGGTGTGGTTGCTGATGCGCGGCAATACCGGCACCACCACCTTGAGCACTTGGGCGGCCTTGTCGATCTGGCGCTGGTCGATGCCGTCTTCGGCTTCCAGGTGCAGGTCCATCACGTAGGGCAGTACGCCCACCACGGGCTTGCCGGTGCGCGCTTCCAACCAGTCGAGGCCAGGCTGCAGCAAGGCGATATCGCCGCGAAAACGGTTGATAATGAAGCCCTTGACCCGCGCCTGTTCGGTTGGCGAAAGCAATTCCAGAGTGCCGACCAGGTGGGCGAACAC
>NZ_VBVZ01000512.1 GCF_005863185.1 Pseudomonas edaphica | reverse complement strand
CTGGGTAGTACACCCGCGACACTTGCGGCTGCTGTTCCAGCCAGGTGGCCAGGTCCAGGGCGTTGCTGCAATGGCGCTCCATGCGCAGTGCCAGGGTTTTTACCCCGCGCAGGGTCAGGAAGGCATCGAACGGGCCGGCAATCGCGCCGACCGAGTTTTGTAAAAAGCCCAGGCGCTCGGCGAGTTCCGGGTTGTGGCCGACGATGGCGATACCGCCGATCACGTCGGAGTGGCCGTTGAGGTATTTGGTGGTGGAGTGCACCACGATGTCGAAGCCCAGCTCCAGTGGGCGCTGGATCCATGGGCTGGCGAAGGTGTTATCGGCCACGCAGATGATGCCGCGATCGCGACAGATGCGCGCAATGGCGCTGAGGTCGGTGAGGCTCAGCAGCGGGTTGCTCGGGGTCTCGACCCAGACCATGCGTGTGTCGCTCTGCAGTGAGGCTTCAAAGGCCGACAGGTCGCTTAAATCGACAAAGCTGAAACGGTGCCCGGCACTGCGTTGACGCACCTTGTCGAACAGCCGGAACGTGCCGCCATACAGGTCGTTGCCGGAGACAATATGCGCACCGGCATCCAGCAGTTCCAGCACAGTGGAAATCGCCGCCAGCCCCGAAGCAAACGCAAACGCCGCACTGCCGCCCTCCAGGTCGGCCACGCAGCGCTCCAGGGCAAACCGCGTGGGGTTGTGGGAGCGCCCGTAATCAAACCCCTTGTGCACGCCGGGGCTGTCCTGCAAATAGGTGGAGTTGGCGTAGATCGGCGGCATCAGCGCGCCCGTGGTTGGGTCGGGGGATTGCCCGGCGTGGATCACACGGGTGGCAAACGCGCTTTTATCGGGCAGGCTCATGCAAGGGATCTCCGTAGGTGGTTAAGCAGGTCGACGCGGGTGATCAGGCCATGGAAGCCGGATGTGTCGGCAATAATCGCGACCAGGCCGCGATCCAGTTCCGCCTGCAATTGGGCCAGGCTGGCGCTGGGGGCCAGGGTTTGCAAGGTTTTGCTCATGGCGTCTGCCACCACCATGGAAAAGTGTGTGGCGTCCTGATGCAAGCCCAGCAGGATGTCGGATTCGTCGATGACGCCGACCAATTCACGGCCGTCCACCAACACCGGTAGCTGCGAAACATCCGCCAGGCGCATGCGCTGGAAGGCGGTGAGCAAGCTGTCGTCGGGGCTCACGCTGATCACCCGGCCGTCTTCGAAGCGCCGCGCGATCAGGTCGCGCAGGTCGCCGTAGTGTTTGTATTGCAACAGGCCCGCGTCGTTCATCCATTGGTCGTTGTAGACCTTGGACAAGTAGCGCGTACCGGTGTCGCAGACGAAGGTGACCACACGTTTTGGCTCGGTTTGTTCGCGGCAGTAACGCAGTGCGGCGGCAAGCAGGGTGCCGGTGGATGAGCCGCCGAGGATACCTTCGGCCTTGAGTAACTGACGGGCGTGGTCGAAGCTTTCTTCATCGCTGATGGAGTAGGCATGGCGCACACTGGAGAGGTCGGCAATCGAGGGGATAAAGTCTTCGCCGATGCCTTCCACGGCCCAGGAGCCGGGCGTTTCCATTTTCCCGCTGCGGCTGTATTCGGCCATCACCGAGCCCACCGGGTCGGCCAGCACCATTTCCAGTTCGGGCTGCACGCGTTTGAAGAAGCGCGTAAGCCCGGTGAGGGTGCCGGCCGAGCCGACACCGACCACAATCGCATCCAGATCATGCTGGGTTTGCGCCCAGATTTCCGGGGCGGTGCTGGTTTCGTGGGCCAGCGGGTTGGCGGGGTTGTTGAACTGGTCGGCGAAGAATGAACCGGGAATGTCTTTGGCCAGGCGCGCGGCCACATCCTGGTAGTACTCGGGATGGCCCTTGCCGACATCGGAACGGGTGATGTGTACTTCGGCGCCCATGGCCTTGAGGTGCAAGACCTTTTCAGTCGACATCTTGTCGGGCACCACCAGCACCACACGGTAGCCTTTGGCCCGGCCGACCAGCGCCAGGCCCAGGCCGGTGTTGCCGGCGGTGGCTTCGATAATGGTGCCGCCCGGTTGCAGGCGGCCGTCACGTTCGGCGGCGTCGATCATGGCCAGGCCGATACGGTCCTTGATCGAGCCACCGGGGTTTTGCGATTCCAACTTGAGAAACAGCGTGCAAGGGCCAGTATCGAAACGGCTGACCTTGACCAGCGGCGTGTTGCCGATCAGTTCGAGCACGGCGGGACGTGGGAGGCTGGGCATGAATTCACCTTGGTTGCGAGCAGACAGAGGTGGTGCAGCAAAGTAAAGGCGTGCCTTGGAACATAGGCCGGGATCGCGCCGGTCGCAACCGGGCGGTCCGTTGGATGTCTTTTTTTGGCGCATGAACCCGACAGGGCGTTTACAGCAGCGCGCCCAACGCCTGTTGTACGCGCGCACTGGCAGCTTGCATCGGCGCGCGCAGTTCGCTGCCGATCAAGCCCTGCAACGCCAACCCAGCCTTCACCGGTGCCGGGTTGGACTCCATGAACATCGTGTTGATCAGTGGCAATAACGTGAAAAACGTCGCCCTGGCCTCAGCCAATTGGTTATCGCGCACTTGCTGGCACAGCGCCACAAAGGTCTCGGTATGCAGATGCGCCGAGGCCGCAATCGCGCCACTGGCGCCCAGGCACAGCGCGTTAAAAATCTGGACGTCTTCGCCGCACAACACATTCACGTCACCACTGGCCAGCAACGCCAGGGTATTGGCCAGGTTGCCGCCACAATCTTTGATCGCGCTGATTCGCGGGTGTTTGACGATGCTCAACAACGTGGCCTGCTCGAAGGTTACGCCGGAGCGGTAGGGAATGTCGTAGAGCACAATCGGCACGCTGGAGGCATCCGCCACCGTGTGGAAAAACGCCTGAAGGCCAGCCTGGGAAGGGCGGATATAGCTGGGCGCGGGCACCAGCAGACCGGCTACCGGGCGCTGGAGAATTTCGCTTTGAAAGTGCAGCAGTTCTATCTGGTTGTTGCCCGCCAGCCCCATCACCACCCGCTGTGCGGGCACCCATTGCAGCACGGCATCGAGCACGGCGAGCTGCTCCTGACGGCTCAACGACGCGGCTTCGCCCGTGGTGGTGCAGACCATGATCCCGGCGACGTGTTTTTCCAGCAGGTGACCGACCAGCCGGTGCAGGCCGATAAAGTCGATGGCGCCATCCTGAAACGGCGTGACTATGGGAACCCAGATACCTTGAAACGATGACATGCACTTTCTCCTGATGGTTGACCGCTAAAGTCACCGTCAGAAGGGCAGAGGGATTGTGCAGAAGGAGGAGGGGGCCGCCGCGCTCAATGTCCTGTCAGCTCATCTGACGGGACAGCGCGCCCCGGTCACATGAGCGACTGTTTCTTCGATTTAAGGGCGTGCGCCACGCAACCTTGCGCCTTGGCAATCAAGCCAATGGCACAAAGGTTAACGAAAGACGTTGCTGACATGCGCTGGCACACCCTGAATAAGATCTCCATCTTCAGGGGATGTGACTGAATATGTCAACTCCGCCGAAGGTGCTCGCGCACAAATGCGGCGACCTCGGCTGCCAGTTCCGCATCTTCCGGTGCGCCCATGAAGCCGCCATGGGGCATGGCCTCGAACACATGCAGCAGCGCCGG
This sequence comes from Pseudomonas edaphica, assembly GCF_005863185.1. Lineage (GTDB taxonomy): Bacteria > Pseudomonadota > Gammaproteobacteria > Pseudomonadales > Pseudomonadaceae > Aquipseudomonas > Aquipseudomonas edaphica. The sequence continues at coordinate 902 of NZ_VBVZ01000512.1, read as the reverse complement.
CACCTGCGCCTGGCGCAAGGCGCGGTGCATGCGCACGGTGTTGGACAGAAACAGATCCCGTGTACCGCTTTGCAGGAAGGTCGGCGGGAAGCCGGCCAAATCACCAAACAGGGGCGACAGGTACGGGTGGGACAAATCCGCGCCATTGGCATACAGTAGGTTGGTGCTCATCAGCGGCATGGGCAGAACCACGTCGACGCCTCGGTTGACGTGGAAACTGTCGCCGGATTCGGTCAGGTCGACCTCCGGCGAGAGCAGCACCAGCGCCGCTGGCATTGGCAACCCTTCGTCACGGGCGCGCAAGACCATTGCCGCCGCCAGGTTACCGCCTGCCGAACGGCCGCCAATCACGATGTGCTCAGGCGCATGGTGCTTGAGTACATGGCGGTAGGTGGCCACGCAGTCATCCAGCGCCGCCGGGTACGGGTGATCAGGCGGCATGCGGTAATCAATGCCGTAGCACATCAGGTTGTGCAGGTCGGCCTGCTTGCCGGCGGCAATACGGCAGTTTTCGCCGCCACCGAACACCAGTGCGCCGCCGTGCAGATCGATGTAGGCAAAGGGCGTGTGGCCCGGCGGTGTGGCCACGTGCACGGTGGCGCTTTCTACTGTGATGGTGTGCAGGTTGGCGCGCAGGGCTTCCGCCTGCCCGGCATTGGCGCTGGTGTAGTTCTGGTCGACGACGGCTTGCAGCTGGCGCCAGCCATCGTGGTCGTGCGGCTCGGGCATGCTGTGCAGTGCGTTCAACGGCACGCCATCAGCCCCGACCAGGCGCTGGAGTGTCGCCTGGGCTGGGGCGCTGATCGAGCTTGGGACCGGGATGGTGCGCGGTTCAAGTTTTACGCCATGGTTCATGGGCCTGAGACTCGTGTTCGACGACTGAGGCCGCAAGAATGCCAGAC
>NZ_VBVZ01000511.1 GCF_005863185.1 Pseudomonas edaphica | reverse complement strand
ATTATTATCTAGACAGTGATTCAACCAATCCTGGGCGGTTACCCGCCTATGTGCCTAAGCTTGAGCTCATTCAGGGTGATAAGAAGTATGTTTTACCAACATGGAAGCGGTTCGCTTCAACAGATCATCATCAGATTTTGGAGTTGGTAAAAAACGGACAAGTTATTGCACCATTGCCAATAGCGTCAATGATAGAGGGCATTCTTAGTGGTGATTTTGTCCATATTTTGCCTGAATACAGGATCTCAAGCTGCCCAGCGCTCTATGCGCTATACACTGATCGTGTTTCAATGGTGCCGAAATTGCAAGTGTTTCTAGGGTTTGTTGAAGATGTAATCGCCGACCAAAAAGAACGCGCTGGTCGAGTAGTCGACAATTATTTAAAGCAGCAAACTTGATGGTTTAAAGTGCTCTATCGTTTCATTTTTGAAACGCTTCGTTTCTATAGGGCGTCTTTTCCTGCGTGGTCTTAAAGGTGATAGTAGGTCCTGCATAAAAAGGATAATCACTATGACCACTCTGAATATTTCCTCTCGCGCGTTTGTTCGGTTGTCCGAATTGATTGAATTGCACGCAAGTGAATTTCCGTCCAAAAAAGCAATCATTTTGGGCCAGGAAGAAATTGACTATGGGCAATTACATGACAGCGTACTGAAAATCGCATCCGCTCTTGAGCAGGCTAAAATAGCCCGCGGAAGCGTCATTGCAGTAGTCTCAAATACAAATGTTTCGTCGCTATTGGTTTTTTTGGGCGTCGTGACCGCGGGTTGTGTTGTAGCTCCGATTGCGCCGTCAGGCAGCGTTGAGCAGATCGAAGCAATGATTGAAGATTGTGCTGCACCTATCGTGTTTATCGATTCATTTGCGAAAGATAGACTTTCCATAAAAGGTGTGCAAGTCGTTGAGTTGGAATTGCTGGAAGATTGGATTAATACCTGGCCCGAGAATCGGGATTATGTAGCGCCAAGCGTTAAATCCGGTGAGGCTTTCAATATAATTTATTCGTCGGGTACCACGGGTGTTCCCAAAGGGATCGTTCAAACCCACGGTATGCGCTGGCGCCAAATTGCAGGTTACGCCATTGCGGAGTTTTGCGACGCGGTGACGTTGGTCGCTACACCTTTGTATTCAAATACGACCCTGGTTAGCTTGCTACCGACCCTCGCATATGGCGGTACGGTAGTGCTCATGGAAAAGTTTGACGCAAAGACGTTTCTAATAGAGGCCGAGCGAACGTCTGCAACCCATACGATGCTAGTGCCCATCCAATACCAAAGAATCATGAACTTAACTGACTTTGATAACTTCAATCTCGACAGTTTTCGTTTCAAGTCCTGCACGAGCGCGCCCTTTTCGGCTGAGCTGAAAAGAGATGTTGTCAATCGCTGGCCTGGCGTTTTGGTGGAAGTTTATGGCATGACCGAGGGCGGCGGTGCCTGTCTTCTATTTGCTAACGAGTTTCCGGAGAAACTTCATACGGTCGGACGGCCAGCACCTGGACACGATATTCGTGTTATCGATGAGAACGGAAAAGAGTGTGCGAAGGGAGTGGTTGGAGAGGTCGTTGGTCGATCTAATATTATGATGCAAGGTTATCACGGTCGCGCGGACACTACTGAAGCTGCTTTATGGACCGATTCTCACGGGGATATATTTATTCGTCATGGAGACTTGGGTCGATTTGACGAAGACGGGTTTTTAACGCTCCATGGGCGCTCCAAGGACATGATAATAAGTGGTGGGTTTAATATTTACCCGCCTGATATCGAATCAATAATTCGGCAACATCCAGCTGTCGAGGATTGCGCTGTCATTGGTGTGCCTAGTGATGTTTGGGGAGAAACGCCATTTGCTTTTTTTGTTCTAAAAAGCAGAGTGATTGATTCGTTGAGTCTTATTGAGTGGGTTAACTCGAGAGTAGGTAAAACACAGCGTCTGTCCGGAGGCGAGGTCATCGATGAACTGCCGATCAGTCCGATAGGTAAGGTACTCAAACGGGCGTTGCGCGAGCGATATACAACGCGTGTGATTTCAAGCAAAGGGGTTTGATTTTAATGAGTGCAGAGTTGAAAGGTCGCGTTGCTATCGTCACGGGTGCTGGCGCAGGTTTGGGCCGAGCTCATGCCCATTTCCTAGCTCATCGGGGCGCTCGGGTTGTTGTAAATGATGTGGGCACTGCGGCGCAAAAAGTTGCCGATGAAATTAACGCGCAGGGTGGCGAGGCTATCGCTTTTTTAGGCTCGGTCACTGATGAAGCAAAGATTGCTGAAATGGTTTCACTTACGGTGGAACGATGGGGCAGCATTGATATTTTAATTTGCAATGCGGGCATTTTGCGTGATCGTTCGTTTGCAAAAATGACGCTGGACGACTTCAAGACTGTGCTTGAAGTTCATTTAATGGGAAGTGTTGTTTGTACAAAAGCAGTGTGGGATGTGATGCGTAAGCAGAACTATGGACGCATCGTATTTACAACGTCGTCCTCCGGCCTGTACGGGAACTTTGGTCAAGCTAATTATGGTGCTGCGAAAATGGCGCTGGTGGGGCTGATGCAGACTCTGGCCCTGGAGGGTGTAAAAAACAATATTCTGGTGAACTGTCTCGCTCCTACCGCTTTGACATCAATGACTGATGGACTTCTAGGTCCGCAGGCAAAGCGCGTGCTCAAACCGGAGGCTGTTAGCGCCGTTCTTCTCTCTCTCGTACGCAATGATGCGCCTACTAAAACAATCATATGTGCGGGTGGAGGCAATGTCGCCCGCGCTTACATAACACTGACACCGGGTGTTTACGTAGGTCACTCCGAAGACGCAGCTGATCGGGTAATCGCCAATTGGGCCGAGATCGGTGATCGCGAAAACCAGTTCGTCCCGGAGTCAGGTTTAGAGCAGTCGCAGCAAGAGCTGATTGCGGCATTCCGCCCAAGAATTGTGTGAAGAAAAAAGGATAATTTTTATGCGCGAAGCCGTCATTGTGTCGACTGCTCGAACTCCAATCGGTAAGGCCTATCGGGGCGCTTTCAACGCAACACCCTCTGCGACCCTGGCAGGGCATGCGATCAAGCACGCTGTATTAAGAGCCGGTATTGAGGGCGGGGAAGTAGAAGACGTCATTATGGGATGTTCATTGCAACAGGGCGTTTCAGGCTTGAATATTGGTCGTCTTGCTTCCCTCAGGGCAGGTTTGCCGGTTCAAGTTTCCGGAATGTCTATTGATCGTCAGTGTGGTTCTGGCCTTATGGCGATCGCGACTGCTGCAAAACAGATTATTGTTGACGGAGTTACGATAGCAGTTGCCGGCGGTGTCGAATCCATCTCCATGGTACAAAATGAACACCTGCGAATAGAACCGGATATGGAGCTGTTTGCGTTAAAGAAGACCGCGTACATGCAGATGGTCGAGACTGCGGATATCGTTGCCAGGCGGTATGGTATTAGCAGAGATGAATGCGATGAATACGCTCTTCTATCGCAGATGCGGACTTCGGCAGCTCAGAAAAGTAATTTATTTGACGACGAGATTGTGCCCTTCACTTCCATGATGGCGTACCGAGACATTGAAACGGGCGACGTGTCCTACAAGGAAGTCTTTCTTCAGAGAGACGAAGGCAATCGACCCAACACGACGTTGGAAAGTCTCCAGGGGCTCTACCCTGTCAGCGGACCTGGGAAGAACGTTACTGCCGGAAATGCAAGCCAGCTCTCGGACGGTGCTAGCGCACTTGTACTGATGGAGAGACTTGAGGCTGAGCGCAGAGGCCTACAGCCGTTGGGGCGTTATGTGGGAATGGCAGTCTCTGGGTTGGAACCCGATGAGATGGGAATAGGGCCTGTTTTGGCCATACCAAAGCTATTGAGTCTCAACGGCTTGAAGATGGATGACATCGGCTTGTGGGAGCTTAATGAAGCATTCGCAGTACAAGTGTTGTATTGCCGCGAAAGGCTAGGTATCCCGGGAGATAAACTTAATGTGAATGGGGGCGCTATTTCAATTGGCCATCCGTACGGAATGTCGGGTGCAAGAATGACCGGTCATGCACTGATCGAAGGGCGTCGGCGTGGAGTTAAATACGCGGTAGTTACAATGTGTATTGGCGGTGGCATGGGGGCGGCCGGTTTGTTCGAGGTTTTTTAATTGGGTGAATGTCGCGTGTATATAGGGTGCTACTGCCGGTTGTCTTGTGTGGGGTTTATATGCTGAAGCGGAAAACTAAGAGTAAACGAGTAAGTCTTTTACTTTACCTCGCGCGCATTGTTTTTGGTTGGAAAACAAAAGTCATTTGCGACGCCGTAACGGTGTCCAGGCTTGTTGCGAACCGACAGTATCCGAGTGCCGCGCAAATGCCCTCGCAGCTACGTTCAGCGTGCATAGTGGACGAGTGGGAATTTGATGGGCAAAAAGTGCTTACACTCACGCCCAAGTACGGACATTTCAGGGGCGGGCGTATTATCTACTTGCACGGTGGTGCTTATATAAATCCTTTGATGAAGGCGCATTGGGATATTATAGCGGCGCTTATTGATGTTACT
>NZ_VBVZ01000510.1 GCF_005863185.1 Pseudomonas edaphica | reverse complement strand
CAGGCTCCTCGGTGTGTCAGGTACACCGAGTTGATGCTATCGCAGGCAAGCCAGCTCCCACAGTGGATCGTTGTTGTCTATGTGTCAGCGGAAGAATTCACCTGGGGTGGACTCAAACTGCTGCCGAAACGCATTAATAAACGCCGACGTCGACTCATACCCACACCCCAGCGCCACATCCGTCACCCGCTCGCCTTGCTCCAGCGCGGGTAGGGCGCTGAGCAAGCGCAGGCGCTGACGCCAGGCGCGAAAGGTCAGCCCGGTATCACTCAAAAACAACCGGCTCAGGGTCTTTTCACTGACCCCAAGCTTGTGGCTCCAGTCACCCAGGGTGGTCTGCTGCTCCGGGTGCAGGTTCAGGCTGCGGTAAATCTGCCGCAGCCGTGGGTCATGGGGCAACGGCAGCATCAAATCCACCTGGGGCGCGGCCGCCAGTTGGTCGAGCACCACCTGGGCCAGCCGCCCGTCCGGGCCGTCCTCGGCATACTCCACCGGCAACTCGCTGAAACTGCGGATCAACTCGCGCAACAAACTGCTCACCTCCAGCACCTGGCAACGCTCGGCCGCCCAGGCGGTGACGCTGCAATCGAGGTACAGGCTGCGCATTTCCGTGTGCGGTGAGCTGAACACCCGGTGCGGTACGCCCGCAGGAATCCACACGGCGCGCTGGGGCGGGGCGACGAAACGGCCGACACTGGTCTGGATCTCCAGCACCCCCGAAATCGCATACGACAACTGCACCCACGGGTGGCTGTGCCGGCGGGTCAGCGCGCGGTTGGGCAGCGATTCGGTGCGGCCATACACCGGGCGTGGCAGGCTGGAAAGCCCGGGCACACTGCGCCTAACCGTCTTGTCATGTCCTTTAGGCGGCATTTACTGGCTCATTGGCGTTAGTCGGTAACAGGCCGTTAAGTTAGAGTCGCAGCGATGCTCTTGGCAACCCCTGGAAGATTTGCTTATGACCCGCCCGCGTTTTCTACCTGACAACTTCACCCTGACCCTGATCGCCACGGTGATCCTTGCGTCACTGCTGCCGGCCAGCGGCCAGACCGCCGTGGCCTTCGGCTGGGTGACGAACCTGGCCATTGCGCTGCTGTTTTTCCTGCACGGCGCCAAGCTGTCACGCCAGGCCATCGTTGCCGGTGCCGGGCATTGGCGCCTGCATTTGCTGGTGTTCAGCCTGACTTTTGTGCTGTTCCCATTGTTGGGCCTGGCGCTCAAGCCGCTGCTGTCGCCGCTGATCGGCAACGACCTGTACATGGGCATGCTGTATCTGTGTGCGCTGCCGGCCACGGTGCAATCGGCGATTGCCTTCACCTCGCTGGCCCGCGGCAACATCCCGGCAGCCATCTGCAGCGCGGCGGCCTCCAGCCTGTTCGGCATCTTCCTGACGCCGTTGCTGGTGACCTTGCTGCTTAACGTACACGGCGATGGCGGCTCCACGGTCGACGCCATCCTGAAAATCAGCGTGCAGCTGTTGCTGCCTTTTGTGGCCGGGCAGATCGCCCGGCGCTGGATTGGCGAGTGGGTGGGGCGTAACAAGTCCTGGCTGAAGTTCGTCGACCAGGGCTCGATTCTGCTGGTGGTGTATGGCGCGTTCAGCGAAGCGGTCAACGAAGGCATCTGGCACCAGATCCCGTTGTGGGAGCTGGGCGGTCTGGTCGTCGCCTGCTGCGTGTTGCTGGGCTTGGTGCTGGTGGCCTCCGCCGTGTTGGGCAAGGCATTTGGGTTTAACCAGGAAGACCGCATCACCATCTTGTTCTGTGGCTCGAAGAAAAGCCTGGCCACCGGTGTACCGATGGCCCAGGTGCTGTTCGCCGGGGCGACCATGGGCGTGCTGATCTTGCCGTTGATGCTGTTTCACCAGATCCAGTTGATGGTCTGCGCGGCGCTGGCGCAGCGTTATGCCAAGCGCCCGGAAAGCATCTCCGAGATGATGGGCCAGGTCGATCCGTGATCCAGCGCACACCTTGGCAAGATTGACCTCAAGTTAACGCTCGAGCAGACGACTTCCTTATTGAGAGCCCAATAAGGAGTGTCGGCATGAACGTTAAAGGTATTTCGGTATTAACCGGCCTGTTTTGCCTATGGGCGGGAGCCTGTGGTGCCGCGCAGACCATAGGGCAGGGCACCATTCAATTTCGCGGCGCCATCGTCGAACCCGGCTGTGCGACAAATGCGCGCAGTGGCGCGGTGATGGAGTTGACCGGGTGCGCCAGTTCCAATCGTGGTAGTCGCTTCGAGGTGCGCAATATTGCGCCAGTGGCCAGCGTCAACGCCGCCCATGTAAAGCTGGTGGCAGACAGCGGCGATGGGCGTTATTACAACCAGAGTTACTTGCTGGTGGATGCCGCTGGCAAGGCGATCCAGTCGGGCAACTACGTGATTACCATGACCTCGCCCTAAGCCTTCGGGCGACGATCCGCGTCAACAGCGGGCCAAGAAACCTATAGAATGCCCGGCGGCGGCGCTGTTCTGCGCGGCCGTTGGATCATCGCCAGAGTATCTCGCCCGCCAATGAGCATTTCAGCCGCAACGCCCCAAGCCAATTGGCAACCGGTCATCGCCTTGGCGCTGGCCGCCTTTGTGTTCAATACCACCGAATTCGTGCCCGTGGGGCTGCTCAGCGCCATCGGTGCGAGCTTCGACATGCCCATCGCCAGCGTCGGCTTGATGCTCACCATCTATGCCTGGATCGTTTCGCTGACCTCGTTGCCGGTGATGCTGCTGACGCGCAACGTCGAGCGGCGCAAGTTGCTGATCGTGCTGTTCGGCCTGTTTATCGCCAGCCATATCCTCTCCAGCGTCGCCAACAGTTTTGGCCTGCTGATGGTCAGTCGCATCGGCATTGCGTTGTCCCACGCGCTGTTCTGGTCAATTACCGCGTCCCTGGCCGTGCGCCTGGCGCCGGAAGGCAAGCAGGTGCAAGCCCTTGGGTTATTGGCCACCGGCACGTCCCTGGCGATGGTGTTGGGCATTCCGCTGGGCCGCCTGCTCGGCGAAGCCATGGGCTGGCGCACCACCTTCCTGGTGATCGCCGCGTTCGCTGGCGCGCTGGTGTTCTGGCTGGCGCGCACCTTGCCGCCGCTGCCGAGCCAGAACTCCGGCTCGCTGCGCAGCCTGCCGTTGCTGTTCAAACGCCCAGCACTGGTGGCGCTGTACGTGCTCACCGCCATGACCGTCACCGCGCAATTCACCGCCTACAGCTACATCGAACCCTTCGTCGAAGGCGTGGCCGGTTTGGGCGGTGGCGCCGTAACCCTGATTTTGCTGGTGTTCGGCGGCGCGGGCATCATCGGCTCGCTGCTGTTCAGCCTGGTGCACCGTTTCAACCCGCATATTTTCGTGGTCAGCGCAGTGTTCCTGCTCGCGGCCTGCTTGACCCTGATGCTGCCCTTGAGCGGCGCCGAGTCGTACCTGGTGATACTGAGCATTTTCTGGGGCATGGCCATCATGGGCTTCGGCCTCGCCATGCAATCGAAGGTGCTGGTGCTGGCACCGGACGCCACCGACGTGGCCATGGCAATGTTCTCCGGCATCTACAACATCGGCATCGGCGGCGGCGCCCTGATGGGCAGTTGGGTCGGCAGCCACTTCGGCTTCGCCTGGATCGGCGTGGCGGGCGGGGCGTTGGCAGCGGTGGCGTTGATCGGGTATTGCCTGGCGATTCGGCGGTTTGGGACGGGTGTGGCGCGTACCCAGTAATACTTGTTCAATGATGAATTTGAGTTTTCGAAGGATTGAATGATGTCTGCTTTTGAGTTTTTAACACCGGGCTCGGTTGGCTCACTGCGTTTTGGTATGCCTCGGGAACAGGCCCGCGCAATCTTGGGAAAGGCATTCGAAACGTTCAAAAAGACAGCTGAGTCGATGAATACCACAGACGCCTATGACGTACAGCGTCTTCATCTTTACTACGATGAAACTGATCAGCTCAAGGGCGTGGAGTTTTTCCAAGGCAGCCAATTTTCATGGAAAGGGGAAATCCTGGTCGGAATGACTTGCGACGATCTTAAAAAGACGCTGCGCCTTCACGAAGTCGCATTTTTATCAGATAACGCCGGTATTGACGCGAAGGCACTGGGAATGAGCTTCTACATCCCGGATATATATGACGAGGGCGATAACGCCATTGTTAAATGCCTTTACCTTGACCTGTCGGTGGCTGATTCCAAGGGCGGTTACGGACTGTGAGGCATCTGATCGTTTTACTTTTCCTCGGTTTGCTCAGCGGCTGCGTGACGAATCAACTGCATTTTGCTTCGTACTCTACGCCGGCTCAGTTGGAAGCGATCAAGAGCAGGGTTATTCAGGCTGATATCGTGAATGTCGTCGGGGCAGAAAGCTGCACGCGTTGCTCTGAGTCAAGCAAAGTGGTCTGGCATGCGGCTAATTACAACGTCGGTCTATATGAAGGCTTTGCCGCTGTGCCTGTGGATGACTGGCTCGAATTCGCCAGGCTATCAGTGGGTTCTTCCTCTGAGGCGCCTCTGAAAACTACCGTTGAAATCGACAGAGTCTTCGTTAAAACCTGGAATTCACCAGAGTACTACGC
>NZ_VBVZ01000050.1 GCF_005863185.1 Pseudomonas edaphica | reverse complement strand
TGATCCGCACGTCCGGCGGGTAACCGGCAATCTTGTACTGCGCCAACGAGGTCTGCATCACTTCGAAGCTCTGATTGATCAGGTCCAGCAGTGACGCCGGCCCGACGTTATCGATAATAAACGAGCCGGTCGCGGACTTCGGTGCGCCTTGTTTTTCCGGGGCGGCCGCAGGTTGTTGGGCCTCGGGTTCGGCCGACTCCAGCCACGGGTTGATTTCGGCGGCCTGGGACTGCAAGGCTTCCTGTTCCAGCTTCATCAGTTGCTCGGCCTGTTTGCGCCGAAACGGCAGGTGCGAACCCAGTGATTTGGCCAAGCTGTTGAAGCGGCTCTTGAACGCCGGCGGGCGCTGGATCACTGGCAGGTGGTAGTGCTTCTGGTTGGTGGCGTTGAGGTTGACTGCGATGATCAAGTCGCAATGGCTCGACACCACCGGCACGATCGGCAGCGGGTTGAGCAGGCCGCCGTCCACCAGCATGCGGTTGCCTTGCATCACCGGCGTGAACAGGCTGGGAATCGCCGCCGAAGCGCGCATGGCCTGGTGCAGGCAGCCTTCCTGGAACCAGATTTCCTGTTGGTTGGTCAGGTCGGTGGCCACGGCGGTGTAGGGAATCCGCAGTTCTTCGATATTGATCTCGCCGACAATCTTGCGGATTTGCCCGAAGACTTTTTCGCCACGAATCGCCCCCAGTCGAAAGCTCACGTCCACCAGGCGCAGCACGTCCAGGTAGTCGAGGCTCTCGATCCAGTTGCGGTATTCGTCGAGCTTGCCGGCGGCGTAGATCCCGCCGACCACGGCGCCCATGGAGCAGCCGGCGATACAGGCGATGTCGTAGCCGCGCCGTTCGATTTCCTCGATCACGCCGATGTGGGCGTAACCGCGGGCGCCGCCGGAGCCGAGCACCAAGGCAACACGTTTTTTCATGAGCTGATCCTTCGCAAAACAGTGGCCCACAATGCGCTTACCGGCCGAGGGCATCAAAATATTTTTCCAGAATAGCCATTACGCTCGGGTATGCTCTGGCGGTAGGCATTTCTGAGCAGGCACTGCTGAAAGCACTTTTGAATGGACACTTCTGATTTCAGGCGGCCCCCAAGGCACTTTTCCTTGGAGGCAACGTCTACAGCCTACGACTGTTTTTCTATATTTGAGGTGTCATTGATGAAAGCCTGGATGTGTGTGCCTGTGATCGTGTTGGCCCTGGCCGGTTGTGCCGGCAAAACCGCATACCGCGACAGCTGTGGCACGCAATTGGATGCGGCCTGGCACGAGTTGGATTTGGCCAAGGCCGAAGGCTTTGCCGGCACCGTGAGCTACTCTAAGGCTTTGTCGCTGTTAACCGGCGCCAAGACCCAGCAGCAATTCGAAGCGTTTGAAGGCTGTTCCAACAAGGCCGAGAAAGCGCGCTTCTACATTCGTGAGTCCCGCGCCGGGCGTTGATCGGTAAGCGGCGACTAGGGTTTCATCGTTAAGGGGGAAGGGATGTCAGCGCTGGTTGATCAGTTAGTCGCTCAGGTCATTGGCCTGGAAGTAGGGTTACTGAGCTGCCAGGCTCGCCTCGCCGCCGTTACCGACGATGAAGCCTTGCATGACCTGCGCACCACCGTGCGGCGCCTGCGCAGTTTGTTGCGCCCCTTGCGTGGGCTACCAGGTGTCGAGCAGCTGGAATTGGCCGCCAGCACGGTCGGCCAATTGACCACGCCGTTGCGTGACCGTGAGGTTCTGGCGGCGTATTTGCAGCAGCACGGCCATCACGCGGCGGCCGACCGGCGCCTGCGTTTGCAGGCCGATGCTTACCGCCAGGTGGCGCAAAGCCCGGAACTCGCGCATTTGCTGCTGATCCTGGATGCCTTCCCGCGGTTTATCCGCGCCTCCCAACACCAGAGACTGCTCAAAGGCCTGCGCCCGCGCATCGAGAAGCGTCTGGCCAAGCAGTCGCAGAAACTCGATGACGCCCTCAAAGACCCGGATCATGACCGCCACCGTCTGCGCCTGCTGATCAAGCGCGTGCGCTACGCGGCCGAAGCCTACCCCGAACTGGACAAACTGCCGGCCAAGGCGATGCAACGCCTCAAGCAAGCGCAAGGCGCCCTGGGCGATTGGCACGATTGCTGGCAATGGCTGGCCCAGGCTGAACATCAACCCGACCTGCAGCCGTGTGTTGCGGTTTGGCAGCGCACCATGGCCAAGGCTGAAGGCCAGGCGGATCGGGTGCTGGACAAGCTCAGCGCGGATTGTTTCTAAACCGGTCCGGCTTTTGGCCGGAATAGGCGCTGTGCCTGCTCAACCTGCTGGTTAAGATCCCGACATCGGTTTTCTGGATGTGAGGTTGCCATGCGCTTTTGTGATTTGCTCGATGCCGCCCGTAACAACCCGCTGGAAGTGACCATCCCTGCCGAGTGGGCGCAGGGCCGCGCAACCTTTGGTGGCCTGGTGGCTGCCTTGCAATACGAAGCCTTGCGCGCCCAAGTGCCGGCGGATCGGCCTTTGCGTTCGCTGGCCATCACCTTTGTCGGCCCGGTAGCGCCGGATGTGCCCGCCAGTTATCAAGTCGAAGTGCTGCGCGAAGGCAAGGCGGTCAGCCAGTTGCTCGGCCGCGTGGTGCAGAACGGCGAAGTGGCGACCTTGGTACAAGCCAGCTTTGGCGCGGCCCGTGAGTCGGTAATTGATGTGTCGAGCGAAGCGCCGCCGGTGTTCAAACACTGGGATGAGTGCCAGGAACTGCCCTATATCAAGGGCGTTACCCCCGAATTCATGCGTCACTTGGCGATGCGCTGGAGTGTCGGCGGCCTGCCGTTTACCGGTAATAAATCCCGCGACATGGGCGGTTGGGTGCGTTTGCGTGGGGACGTGAAGGAAGAGCCGCTGACCGAGTCGCATATTCTTGCTCTGGTCGACGCCTGGCCACCGGCCTTGCTGCCGCACCTGACCAAGCCCGCGCCGGGCAGCACCTTGACCTGGACCATCGAGTTCATCCAGCCGCTGCAAAGCCTGACCACCCTCGACTGGTGCCAGTACTACGTCAATATCGAGCACGCCCGCGACGGCTACGGCCATGCCGCTGCCGCGCTGTGGAGCCCGAGCGGCGAGTTGATCGCCATCAGCCGCCAGACCGTGGTGGTCTTCGCCTGAGCCTCAGAAGTGCTGGCTGCCCTGGGCTTCCAGCGTGCGGCCGTGGCGTTGCAGTGCTAGGCCCGCCAACACGCCGACGACGCCGATGGCAAAACTGGCCAGGCTGAAGCTGAATACGCCAGACACCATCAACAGAAAACCAATGATCAGCAAAGGCACGGCAATCAGTTGCAGGCCCAAGTTGGTGGGGTGCTGGTGAGCCTGTGGCTGAGTGCGCCATTGCCAGGCGGGGAAGTTGGGGTGACGTTTGCCCATGATGATCAATCCTCTGTCCGTTGAAACAACATGGACAAAGTTTAGGTCGCAGGCACCTGGGACGGCGAATCAAGGCTCGCTATGGAGGCCATAGCCAGCCTTGTTTGGCTTATAGCTTCAATTGCCCGATCGCCTTGCTCAACTCCCCGGCCAAGGTCGCCAGCTGATTGCTGGTGGTGGCCGACTCCACCGTCTGCTGCACGGTGTTCTCGGTCACATCGCGAATGCTCACCACCGCGCGGTTCATCTCTTCGGCCACATGGCTCTGCTGTTCGGCGGCCACGGCAATCTGGGTGTTGCTTTCGCGCATCTGGGCCACAGCACTGGTGATTTCGGCCAGTGCGGCACCGGCATCCTGGGCTTGTTGCACACAGTCGTCGGCCTTGAACGAGCTTTCCTGCATGAAGTCCACCGCGTCGCGGGTGCCGGCTTGCAGCGCCGACACCATGCGGGTGATTTCATCGGTGGAGCTTTGCACGCGCTTGGCCAGGTTGCGTACTTCGTCGGCGACCACGGCAAAACCACGGCCCATTTCGCCGGCGCGGGCGGCTTCGATGGCGGCGTTGAGGGCGAGCAGGTTGGTCTGTTCGGCAATGCTGTGGATCACGCCGACCACACCGTTGATTTTCTGACTGTCTTCGGCGAGTTTCTGGATCATTTCAGCCGTCTGCTGCACGCCGGTGGACAGGCCGGCGATAGAGCGCTGTACCCGGGTGACCACTTCCTGGCCGCTGCCGGCGAGGGTGTCGGCGGTCTGGGACAGGTCGCGGGTAGCGCCGGCATGTTGAGCGATATGGTAGACGGTGGCGGTCATCTCATTGATGGCGGTAGCCGCCTGGTCGGTTTCGCTTTGCTGGCCGAGCATGCCGTGCTGTACCTCGTTCATGCTGCTGGCCAGGCGCGCGGCGCCGTCATCGAGTTGCTGGGCGGTGCGCGCCACGGTACTCACCACGCGCTGATAGCCGGCCTGCATGGCGTTGAAGGCGCTGGCCATCTGGCCCACCTCGTCCGTGCAGGCCAGGGGCACGCGGGCCGACAGGTCGCCGGTCTTCTCCACGTGCAGCATTACGTCCTTGAGGGTGTTGAGTTGGCTGAGCAGGAAGCGGATCAACAACTGCGAGGCACCGAGCATCGCCAGCATGAGGATCAACACGGCCACGGCGTAGTTGGCGAAGCGTTCGCTGAAGACCTGGCTGAGGCTGCGGCCATAGGCCAACACGGCGATCTGTTGGCCATCGGCCCGTGTGACGACGTCGGCACCGATCAGTGGGTTTTCCCCGAGCAAGGGCATGTGATTGAGTTCGACCCAACCGCTGGCGGTGCTCAAGGCGGACAGATCCTGATCAGCCAACGATGGGATTTGGCCGCGGGCAAAGGTCAGCCAATGTTCATCTTTGGGTAATGGGGTGTTGGCCGGCCAGGCACCGAGTAATCGCGCCTGGGCCTGTGCCGAGGCCCGAGATGCATCGCTGCGGGCCTGTTGCTCGAGCTGCACGGCGTAGAGCACCAGCAGTAAGGTGGTGATGAAAGCGACCGCATTCACGGCCCAGAATTTGTACTTCAGCGAGATATTGCTAAGCCAGGCACCCATGGAAGGTTTTCTCTGATAGCGGAAACAGCATTGGCAAGGTGCCATTATTGTGCCGCTACTCAGGAAAGCGTTTTTGACATGGGTCAATGCGCCGCATCATGTGTGAGCTGGCTTGCCTGCGATGGCATCAACTCGGTACACCTGACATACCAAGGTGCCTGCATCGCAGGCAAGCCAGCTCCCACATTTAATCGGGTATGGCTTCTGAGCTCACGTCGAACCCTGCGTTGCCACCGAGGGCAGCCCAAAAAACGCACGGGAGCAGGCGGTGCTGTGCTCGGCCAGGTCTTCCGTCGTTTCATTGCGATGCAGTGCCACTTCACGCAGCACTTCGGGCAAATAAGCCGGTTCATTGCGGCCATTTTTCGGTTTCGGCCGCAGGGTGCGCGGTAGCAAGTACGGCGCATCGCTTTCCAGCATCAGGCGGCCACGGGGAATTTCTTTGACCAGCGGATGCAGGTGTGTGCCACGGCGCTCGTCGCAGATCCAGCCGGTGATGCCGATATGCAAGTCGAGGTCGAGGTAGCTGAACAGCGCCTGTTGTTCGCCGGTAAAGCAATGCACCACGGCGGCGCTGAGGTGGTCGCGGTAATCCTTGAGGATCTCCAGCAGGCGCTGGTTGGCGTCACGTTCGTGCAGAAACACCGGCAGTTTCAGCTCAACCGCCAGTGCCAGGTGCTCTTCAAGGACTTTTTCCTGCTGCGGACGCGGGGAAAAGTCGCGGTTGAAGTCCAGCCCGCATTCGCCCACCGCACGCACGCGGCTTTCGTTGAGCAACCCGCGCAAACGTTGGGCGCTGTCGCCGTTCCAGTCACTGGCCGAGTGCGGGTGGATGCCGGCGGTGCTGAACAGGCGTTGGCCGCTGTCATCGAGGTTTACGCACAGTTCCAGGGCTTGCTCGCTGCCTTCGACGCTGGTACCGGTGAGCACCAATTGTTGCACGCCGGCGGCGTAGGCACGGTCGAGAACGGCCTGGTGCCTCTCGTCGAAACTGGGGTTGGTCAGGTTGACGCCGATATCAATGAGTTGCATGGTGCTAGCTCCGCCTGCGGCCGGAAAGCATATCAGAGCTGTAGATTTATAAGAAAAACTAAGAACTACAACGCGTTATAGCTGTCTTTGAACGTCGCAAGTGACATTGTGGCGGGCCCATCGCCTGCCCCGACGCCACCGTTGCGTGCCTTGCCAGCGCTTGAAGCGCTCTGTTTCTGACCTCCAGCTTCTCGTCTTTCACGAGATGGCTGGCCAGTATTCTTTCCGGAGAGCGGATGATCCGACCCTCGGCGTTGCTTATGTTGTGCCTGACGTTACTGCTGCCCATGGCGGCGGTCGCACGTCTGGACGGGCCGCTGGAAGTGACCAAGCCCGGCAAGGTTCGTGATTTGGCGCAGATCCGTTCCAGCCGCACCCTGCGTGTGCTGGTCAACCAGAGCCGTAACAGTTCCGGTGAGGTCCAGGGCCAGGCCATCGGGGTCGAATACCATCGTCTGCGAGCCTTCGAGCAATACCTGAACGGCCATGCCCGGGATGGAGAAGCAATCAACCTCAAGATTATTCCCAAGGCCAAGGACCAATTGCTCGGCGCGTTGGCCCGTGGCGAAGGCGACTTGGTGGCGCCGGGTGAATTACTCGATGTGAAGGCCGCGCACAAAATCAGCACCAGCGACCCGATTGCCAGTGGTGTGCCGCTATGGCTGGTGGGCGTGAAGGGTGAGCGGCGGTTTACCAAGCTGGAGCAATTGTCCGGGCGCACCCTGGCGTTGACCACCGGCAGTGCGGCGGCGGACGCGATCAATCAGGTCAACCAGCAACTGGCGCTGCACAAGCGCCCGCCGGTAAAGGTGGAGTGGGTTGACCCGACGCTGGCCGTGGAGGATGTGTTGGAGATGGTCCAGGCCGGGATCTTCCACCTCACCATCGTTGAAAAACCGATTGCCGAACGCTGGTCGAAAATCCTGCCCAAACTGCGTTTTGATCGGCAGGTGGTGATCAGCGAGCCGGGCGACGAATACTGGTTTGTGCGCCAGGATGCCTCGATGCTGCGGGCCAGTATCGATCGCTTCCTCAAGACTTACCACACGCCGTCCGACCAGGACGTGGTGTTCCAGCGGATCTATCGACGTCTCTACCAAGTGCGCAACCCGCTGGCCCGCGCCGACCGCCAGCGCCTGGAGAAACTGCGTCCGGTGCTGCAAAAGCACGCCCGTGAGCAGGGCATGGACTGGCTGAACCTGGCCGCGCTGGCGTTCAAGGAATCCGCACTCGACCCTGGCGCGCGCAACAGCGGCGGGCCTACCGGCCTGATGCAAATCACGCCATCGGCGGCCCAGCGGGTGGGGGTGAACAATATCGAGAGCCTGGACAGCAACGTGCAGGCCGGTGCGCGCTACCTGGCGATGATCCGCCGCAAGTTCTTCGCCAGCCCCAAGCTCAACGAGCGCGAGCGCATGGCCTTTGTGCTGGCGGCTTATAACATGGGGCCGGAGCGGGTCCAGGGTATGCGTGCAGAGGCTCGCCGGCGGGGCTTGAACCCCAATCAGTGGTTCTTCCAGGTCGAGCGTATTGCCATGGAACAGGTGGGAATGGGCGGCGTCAGCTATGTTAATAGCGTGAACAAGTATTACTTGGCGTTTGATCGGGAGCGTGAATCCCTGGAGCCGTCGGCGCCGAAAATTGCCTCACGAAAATAATCGGTTTTATCGATAAGTATTAGGCGATTTTTGCGCTTTTATCATTGTCTGATCCGATTAATATAGCGGCCAACCAACCCCTACTTTGAAAAGGATTCTCTCCATGAGCCCACTGATCACTCGCATTCTGTCCACTCGCGCCGGTTACGGCCTGACCATCCTGCGAATTTTTGTCGGCATCGTTTTCGCCGCTCACGGTTCGCAAAAGCTCTTTGGCTGGTTTGGCGGCGGCGGCTTGGCCGGTACTGCGCAATACATGGAAAGCCTCGGCCTGACCCCAGGCACGCTGATGGCGGTGTTGTCCGGCGGTACTGAGTTCTTTGCTGGCCTGGCCTTGATCATCGGCTTGCTGGCGCGCCCAGCGGCTTTGGGCCTGACCTTCCTGTCGCTGGTGGCAATCTTCTCGGTGCATATCCATAACGGCTTGTTCATGGCCAACAACGGTTATGAGTTCGCCTTGGCCTTGCTCGGTGGTGCGTTGGCGGTACTCTTCGAAGGTGCTGGCAAACTTTCGGTCGACCGCGCCATTGCCCACTGATGACCCGCGTTACCTGCTGAAAAAGCCCGCCATGAGCGGGCTTTTTCATTGCTCGGGATTCTTGACATCGCCCCACCGGCTTCTCTAGGATGCTGCTCATGCGCCGATTTAAACAGCTAATTGCGGGGCGCCACTGGGACTCAATGCAGCCCGACAGAAGCATGCACTCATCAAGAGTCAGGTTTCGAAATACCGCTAAAGCGCTGGTTCGGTGTTGCCTCTCACCTGCCCGCAGACTTTTGAGGCAGAGACACGACACGATGAATGCACCACGCCCCCTCATACGCCTGGCTCCGATCACCGCGGACCTGACTCAACGCAACCCCAAAATCCTCTTGGGTGGCAAGCATCAGCCGACCTTGCTGCGTTACCTCGACGGATGGCCGCGCCGCACCGGGCGCCCTTCAGCGTTTCTGATCCAGTTTGTGGAAGATGGCGACTCCCTGGCGCGTTTTGCCAGCAACAGCTTTGATCTTGCCGTTATCCAGGCACCCAGCGCGGGCGATGCCGAGGAAGTGATCCGCCAACTGACGCGCATCGCCCGGCAAGGGCTGATTGCGCGTCGTTGACGGCTGATCAGTGAACGACAGCCGCCGATCGACGACGCCGGTGGTAGAGGAACACTGCACAGGCGATCAGGCATAACGGCAGCGGTACTGCGCCAATCATCAGCAGCTTGAGGTTGCGTTCTGTTCGATGCACCGATGCATACGCCTGGACCTTGAGTGCCTGCAACTCCATGGGCAGCCGCAGGCGTTCCTTGTTGAGCGCCTGCAACTGGATATTGGTGTCCACTGCACGGGTGCCGAAGCCAATACTCGGTGGGTTCAGGCGTTGCCATTCTTGCTCGGTTTGCTCCAGCCGTTTTTGCAGTTCCCCGGCCTTTTGTGCATAAGCCTGTTCGGCCGCCTCGCGCAGTTGCTCCAGTGCGTGGGTGGACTGGCTGCTTGCACGGGGTTGAATGCTTGCGAGCACGTCGGGAGCCGCAAGGTTATCCAAGGTGTTCAAGACAAACATCACGTTGTTGTTGGGCGCAGAGTTGATCACAGCGTCCATCAGTAAATCGGTGTCCGCGACCACCACCACCTCGATCTGTGCGGCCTTTTGCAAGCCTGCAGGCTGCCCGTCAATGCCGTCTGGAAAGGCCGAGTAGGCGGGGCCTTCGAGGCGCGCCGCGATCACGTGGGGTTGCGTGGCAGCCGGTATCCTTTCAGCCAGTAAGTCGTCTGCAGACGTTGCTGCAAAGCGGCCTGCGTCCAGCAGGGTGGAGCGCCTGGAGCTTTGTAACAGAGGCGTGAGTGTGGTGCGGCTTTTCCTCACGCGCGACAGCGCACCGCTGCTTGATACGATGACTGTATCCAATTTCCAGGCACTCACATCGTTGGCCGCCATTGCTTGCCGTGGCAGGTTCAGCTTGGCCGGGTGCAGTACTGCTGGCGCACCTGAACCAAATGCGTGATCGACCAGCAGTTTGTCCGCCGGCATCTGTATGCCCCAAGCCGCCAGTAGCCCGTCCAGCCTTGTGTCGACGGGTTTGGCGTTTGTCTCGGCCTCGCTCACCGGGTCAATAAAGAGCATCAGTTTGCCGCCCCTCAATACAAACTGGTCAATCGCATACAGGGTTTGTTCCGGCAGGGCGCGCGGGTGCACAACCATCAGGGTTTTGATCGATTCGGGCACTGTCGGAGTGCTTGATGCCAGGCCTGTCAGATCAAAATGCTGATGCATCTGTGCCAGCAACTGTTCACCGGACGCGTTCAATGCCAACCCCGTCAATACGCCGACGGTGGGGGGCTCGGGGTGCATCAGTTGGTGGATCAGATGGCTGATTTCGTACTCAAGCAAGGGCTCGTCATCCAGGCGCAGTACATTGATACGTTGCGCGGGCTGGCCTGGGCGGGTGCCGATGAGGCCAAGAAAGCCTTGCTTGTCATCCAATCCGAACAGGCCGGCCTTGTAGGCATCCTCTGAATAAGGAGTAGGATCTATAACATGTAGGTTAATCATGGTTGCTGACGCTTTTTCGAACTCTTTGAGTAAATCTTCCACTCGTTCGCCGAAGCGGTTTATTGCCTGGCTTCTTCTTGGGTCATTACTTGAGTTGAAGTAATACAAATCCAGTGGGTGTTCCAGAGAGGCAAGCAGTTGTCGCGCAGGGGGCGATAACGTGTGGATTTTCTGCTGTGAGAAGTCCCAGCGGATATTCGGTAGTTTGCCGACCCACGCGAGATTGAATGCAAGGAAAAGCAGCAATATGACCACCAATGTCATACCCGTACTCAGAGTAGAACGCATCGTTTGCTTTCCTTCTCAACTGGTTTTGTAGTTGAGCGTGACGGTGGATGCCGAGAGAAAGGCAAGGATCATGCTGATGTAGTACAAGCCGTCATGCAGCGTCAGTTTGCCGTTGTCGATAGCCCCGAAACGTGAAATCGGGTTAATCGAGACCAGGCTGTCTACGACCCAGATCGGCGCCTGATGCTCAAGTGCGTCGAGAACCGATGAAAGTCCGCTGGCGGCCAGTAACATCACCACCGTTATCAGGAAGACAGCCAAACGTTGGTGGGTCAGGGTAGACGTAAAGCATCCGACAGAAAGATAAGCGCCGGCCAGCAACCAACTGGCTAGAAACTGTGAAGCGATAACACGGTTGTCGGCGGTGCCGAGGTAGTTGGCGAGGATTACCAGTGGGAAAGTAAGCAGCAATGCGATTGCGCACACGACCCACGCAGCCAGAAACTTTCCGATGACCCGCTCTGCGCTGGTGATGGGCAGGGTTTTCATCATGTCGCGCATGCCGGCGTGGTGTTCGTCCGACCATAATTGCGTCGACAACATGGGAATCAGAAGCAGGTAGAGCCAAGGGTGCAATTGGAAAAAACCCTGCAGGTCGCCGCTTTCCTGTTCCAGCCATTTGCTTGTGTACAACCCCAAGGTGGCGCACAACACTAGAAACGCGGCAATACCGAGGTACGTGCTGGGTGTACAGGCATAACTGGCCAGTTGGCGCTTGAAAATGACAGGCAGCAGTTTCAAAGAGTGACCTCGTGGCTCAGATGCTGAACGACTTCGTTCAGGCGACCTGGCTCCAGATTCAGTGACGTTATGTTCCAGCCGCGGCTGGCGATAAGTGCGTTGATATGGGGGTAGATGGCGTGCCCGGGCATCGCCAGAACCGTTACGGTGCCGGGCGCATGCCGGTCCTCTTCTATACCTGCCACGCCGGGTAATACGGCAAGGGCGAGTAAATCCAGGGGTGTTTCTGCGGCCAGCGTGACAGCTCGGTAATGCCGGGAGTTGCGCTGCAAATCGGGCAGCGGGGTGTCTGCCACAAGGTGCCCTGCTGCGATAACCAAGGCGCGCGTGCAAAGGCTCGACAGGTTGTCGCAATGCCGGGAGGCGATCAGGACCGTCATGTCTTCGGTCAGCGACTGGATCAGGGTCTTGAACTTGAGCAGTTGATCCGTTGCCAGCCCCTCAATCGGTTCATCGAGCAGCAGCAGGCCGGGGGTGTGCAGGATCGCCTGGGCGATAGCGACTCTGCGCTTCAAACCGACGGAAAGCGTATCGATCGGTGCATCGAGTACACGTGATAATTCCAGGCGCATGGCTGCTCGATCAACCCGGCTGCGTTTTTCAGCACCGCTGAAGCCGCGTACGGCGGCAATGAAATTGAGCACGCCTTTGACCGACATCGTTTGATGGCTAAGGCCGTCCTGGAGTTGATAGCCGAGGGCTCTTCGCGCTTGCAGAGGATGAGCCTGGGTATCAAAGCCTTCGACAGTGACATGCCCGGCCGAGGGGCTGGCCAAACCGGAGATAACATTCAGCAGTGTGGTTTTGCCTGCGCCACTCTCCCCGAACAAGCCGATACATTCCTGGCGTTGAGCGCTGAACGAGAGATTAGTGATGACGTTTCTTTTACCCAAACGCTTTGTCAGGCTGCTTATCTCGAGCATCTTTTTACCGAATAAGTTTTGCGAGGCGTAAGAACTTGTACCGTCATGCACGGTAAGCGCCGAGAAAGATACGTTTAATCATTGGACTTGGGAACAAGGGGACATACTTCTCAGATAATTCCTACGCCGAATCGGATAACTTGCTGAAACAATTGCGTTGTTCCGAGGTTAGTTAATGGCCGGGTATTTATCTGGCGCTTATATAAGGTTTACTCTTTCGCAATAAGGCCTGAATATCATGATGCTTCTTCGCACGCTTGTTCTTGAACGCAGCGGTCAGGACACGCCGGTCAACGGTGCACTGCTTTGTGGGTTTGCCGTTGCACAGACCGATTCCAATTTTTTGGTCTATAGCCTGGATGAAGAGACCGAACCTGGTAACTCCAGGGTCTACATCGCGGCGCTACGCAAGAAACTCGACCGGTACTTCCTCGGCGGGGTCGAGTCCAAGGAAGACCTGCAAGTTGCCATGCAAGTGTTCAAGCAAATCCTGATGGTGGCCGCCGCTTCCGGGACTAAGAACGGCACCGTTATCGAATCCTCGGTGCCTTTTCATTTCATTGATTTGAAAGGCTGCAAGTTACCGCCCGCCAGGCCTGAGGACCATCACTCGATGATCATCAAGAAGGCATTGGTCATGAAGGTCATTACCCTGGGCATGTCGGCACCCGTACTGCCGGCCATCGAAAGTGCTTCGTTGATCGTGCCTTCGATTCGCTTCTCGTCGCAGATGATTTCGCCGCCCAGGGCCACGAACCCAGCCAGGCCCGTCGAGCCGCCAGTTTCAGAGCCGGCCCAGGCTCAGCCATTGGAGGCTCCCGCCGCGATAGCCCCTGCGCCAGAACCTGAACCAGAGCCAGAACCAGAACCAGAACCCGCGCCAGAGCCAGTGCCAGTGCCCGTCGAGCTCAGCGCGCCACCTGTTCAGGTCGAGCAAGCAGCGCCTGCACCGCGCCCACCTGCGCCGAAGATGGAACATGCCTCGTTGGTTGAGGTAGACAGCACGTTGTCCAGCCTGGCAAAGGTCGCCCAAGAGCTGTCGCAACAGCAACTTGCGGTGAACGAGCGCGAGGAAATGCTAACGCAGTGGCAGGCACGACTCGAGCAGGAACAGGGTGAGCTGGACGAAAGGAGCCAGGAGTTGCAGCAACAAGCAACGCAGTTGCAGGCGCGAAACCTTGAGGTTGGCCAGAAGGCTGAGAAGTTGACGCTGGCGCTGTCGCAGGTGGCGGGAATACGCCAGCGCCTGCAGAGTGTACTCCTGGAGCTTGATCAAACCCTGGACGGCCAGGCTTGAAGCTGATGTGTTCTACGGTCTGGCTACTTTTCAGGGTTCATTTATCATCAACCCCAGCCGGCCGGCGCCAGGGCATGACGCCTTGGCGTATCGGCACCATTGGACACTGTCTGGGGATGCACGCGTTTGAGTACCAAGCTGATAACCAAAGAAGGTCATGAGGCGCTGAAAAAAGAGCTGGATTACCTGTGGCGTGAAAAGCGTCCGGATACCACCCGCAAGGTGACTTGGGCGGCGTCCCTTGGTGATCGCAGCGAGAACGCGGACTATCAATACAACAAGAAACTGCTGCGTGAGATTGATCGGCGTGTGCGTTACCTGCGCAAGCGCCTGGAAGACATGCGGGTGGTGGAGTACATGCCCGAGCAGGAGGGCAAGGTGTTTTTCGGCGCCTGGGTCGATATCGAAAATGAGCAGGGCGAGACCAAGCGGTTTCGGATCGTCGGCTATGACGAAATTTATGAGCGCATGGATTACATCTCCATCGACTCCCCGATGGCCCGGGCGTTGCTGCGCAAGGAAGTCGACGATGAAGCCATGGTGCAGACGCCAACCGGCGAGGTGTGCTGGTGGATTACGGGTATCGAGTATGTGAAGTAAACGCTGGCCGGCACGCCGTCGGGCGTGCTGGCCAGCGCTGGTTTTCAACCTTCGCGTAACACCGTCAATGGGCTGGCATTCAACGCGCGACGCGTACCGAATACACCAGCGCCGCCGATCAGCACGGCACCGATCACTGGCAGCAATAGCAACCACGCGTGCGGATGCCACGCCAGGTCAAAGGCGTAACGGTACAGCACCCAGGTCACCAACTCGGTGCCCAGGGCTGCCAGCAAGCCGCTTACCGCACCCAGCAAGCCGAACTCGATCCGTCGCGCCTTGACCAGCAACTTGCGCTCGGCCCCCAGCGCACGCAACAGCGCGCCTTGGCGAATCCGCTCATCCAGAGTCGCCTGCAGGCCCGAAAACAGCACGGCCATGCCCGCCGCCAGCACAAACAGCAACACGTACTCCACCGCCAGGGTCACTTGGGCGAGGATGCTGCGCAACTGCTCCAGCAAGGCTTCGACCTGCAGGATAGTGACGGCCGGGAAGGCCCGGGACAGGTCGACGATCTGTTGGTCATGCCCCGGCGCCAGATAGAAGCTGGTCAGGTAAGTAGCGGGCAGGTCCTTCAAGGTGCCCGGCTGGAAAATCATGAAAAAGTTGGGCTGGAAGTTGTCCCAGTTGATGGTTCGCAGGCTCGTCACCCGTGCTTCGCGGTTCTCGCCACCGACGGTGAACACCAGGTGATCATCGAGCTTCAGCTTCAGGCTTTCAGCGACCTTGGCTTCTACCGACACCCCTGGGATGCCATCGCCCGGTTGCTGTGACCACCAAGCGCCTGCGGTGAGGAGGTTGCCCGGTGGCAGGTCGGCTGCCCAGGTCAGGCTCAGGTCGCGCTGCACAGCGCGGTCACCGCTGGAGTCTTTGCTGACAATCTCCTGCACTGGCGCGCCATTAATGCTGATCAAGCGGCCCGGCACCACCGGGTACAGCGGCGCCGCTTGTGCTTGCAACTCCAGCAGGCGGGCGCCAAAGGCGTCTTTATCGGCCGGCAGGATGTTCAAGGCGAAATAGTTGGGGGCGTCCTTGGGTAGCTGGTTTTGCCAGGTGTCGAGCAATTCGCCGCGCAGCAGGGCGATCAAACCCATGGACAACAGGATCAAGCCAAACGCCAGGGACTGGCCGGCTGCGGCCAAGGGATGGCGCAGCAACTGGCCCAAACCCAGGCGCCAGGGCAGCGAGGCGCGAGCCAGTAGCCGGCGCAGGCTTTGCAGTAACAACAACAGCAGGCCGCCAAGGATCAGCGCGGCCATCACGCCACCGCCGAGCAATGCGAAGGTCAGCACCAGATCGAGGCTCAGGCGCCACATGATCAGGCCGAGGGCGAACAGCGCAGCGCCATACACCATCCAGGTGCTGGAAGGGATCGGCAGCATGTCACGTCGCAATACCCGCAGCGGCGGCACCCGGCCCAACGCTGCCAAGGGCGGCAATGCGAAGCCGGCGAGGGCGACCAGCCCGGTGCCGATGCCCGCCACTGCTGGCAGCAGCCCGCCGGGCGGCACGTCGGCCGGCAGCAAGTCATGCAGGAAATAGAACAGGCCAAATTGCGCCAACCAGCCGAGCACGGCGCCGGTGAGGCTGGCTAACAGGCCCAGTACGCTCAGTTGCAGGCTGAACAGCAGCATTGTTTCGCGGCGTGACAAACCCAGGCAACGCAGCAGCGCGCTGGCGTCGAAACGGCGGCTGGCGAAGCGGTTGGCCGACAGCGCCACGGCCACGCCGGCCAGCAGCACTGCCACCAGGCTGGCCATGTTCAGGTAACGCTCGGCCTTGCCCAGGGCTCCGCCGATCTGCTGGTTGCCGTCACGCGAATCCTGCAAGCGCTGGTTGGCGGCAAGGCCCGGTTTGACCAGGTCGCGATAGGTTTGCAGTGCCGTGCTGCCCTGGGGCGCACGCCACAGTTCGCGGTAGCTCACGCGGCTGCCGGGTTGCACCACGCCGGTGGCGTCCAGGTCGGCAAGGTTGATCATCACCCGTGGCGTGAGGCTGTAGAAGTTACCGGCGCGGTCGGGCTCGTAGGTCAGGATGTGCGTCAGCCGCAGGGTTTTCATGCCCACGTCGATGCTGTCGCCGACTTTGAGGTCCAGCGCCGTCAGCAGCCGTGCTTCCACCCAGGCTTCGCCGGGTTTTGGGCCGCCTCCTGCAGTTTCTGCGCCGAACGGCTGCGTGGCGCTTTTGAGTTCGCCGCGCAACGGGTACTGCTCGTTGACCGCCTTGATGCTGGAGAGCTGGATGCCATTATCGGTCGCGATAACGCTGGAGAACTCAACAATGCGCGCGTGATCCAGGCCCAGTTCGGTGCCTGACCTGATTTGCTCGAAGCGGGCCGGCGAGCTGCCTTCGAGTACCAGGTCGGCACCGAGGAATTCGGTGGCACGCAACAGCATGGCGCCGTTCAGGCGTGCACCGAAGTAGCCAATGGCGGTGCTGGCCGTGACCGCCACCAGCAGGGCGAAAAACAACACGCGCAACTCACCGGCGCGGGCGTCGCGCAGTAATTGGCGCATGGCAAGGCTGAACAGGCGCAACAGCGGCAAACGTGCCATCAAGGCTCCAGGGGCGCGACCATCAGGCCGGCTTCAAGGCGGATCAGGCGCCGGCAACGGTGGGCCAGGCGCTCGTCGTGGGTGACCAGCACCAGGGTCGTGCCGCTTTCTTTGTTGAGTTCGAACAGCAGGTCGCTGATGCGCTCGCCGGTGTGGCTGTCGAGGTTGCCGGTGGGTTCATCGGCAAACAGCACATCCGGTTCGGCGGCGAAGGCCCTGGCGATAGCGACGCGCTGCTGCTCGCCACCGGAAAGCTGGCGCGGCGAGTGGGTCAGGCGTTGGCCCAGGCCCACACGCTCCAGCAGGTGGGTGGCGCGCTCGCGGGCGTCCTTGCGGCCGTCCAGCTCCAGCGGCAGCATGACGTTTTCCAGCGCATTGAGGCTGTCGAGCAGTTGGAATGACTGGAAGACAAAACCCACGTGCTCGGCGCGTATGCGTGCGCGCTGGTCTTCGTCGAGGGTGCTCAAGGCTTGCCCGGCCAGCGTGACTTCACCGCTGCTGGGCAGATCGAGGCCGGCCAGCAGGCCGAGGAGGGTGGATTTGCCGGAACCGGAGCTGCCGACGATAGCCAGGCTATCGCCCTTGTTCAGTTCCAGGCTCAGTTCGTGCAGGATAGTCAGTTCACCTTCCGCGCTGGGAACCACTTTGCTAAGGTTTCGCGCGGTGAGAATGCTTGCGCCCATGGAGAATCCGATGCGAATGTGGTTTTTGAGTGCTGGCCTGGCCTTGATGTGCATGGCCCAGAACGCAGCGGCGGGTACAGTCCTGATCGTTGGCGATAGTATCAGTGCCGGTTTCGGGCTGGATACCAGCAAAGGGTGGGTAGCGTTGCTGGGACAACGGCTCAAGAGCGAAGGTTTCGACGATAAAGTGGTCAACGCCTCCATCAGCGGCGACACCAGTGCCGGAGGCCTGGCGCGGCTGCCGGCGGCGCTTGCAGAGCATAAACCGGATGTGGTGATTCTCGAGTTGGGTGGCAATGATGGCCTGCGTGGGCAGCCGCCAGCGCAATTGAAACAAAATCTTGCGTCGATGATTGACCAGTCCAAGGCCAAGGGCGCCAAGGTGCTGCTGCTGGGGATGCAGTTGCCCCCAAATTATGGCCCTAAATACACCACGGCATTTGCCGAGGTCTACGGTACCTTGGCCAAGGAAAAAAGCATCCCGCTGGTGCCGTTTTTCCTTGAGGGCGTGGGCGGCCATCCCGAGTTGATGCAGGCCGATCAGCTTCACCCGGCAGTCGGCGCACAGGGCAAGTTGCTGGAAAATGTCTGGCCGACGCTAAAACCGCTGCTATGACGCTTTTCTACCGGCAGGCTTTCGGCTAAGGTGGCGCCCCCCCGATCTGGAGCCCCCGATGTCGCGCCCTGCCTGGTCCCTGTTCAACTACCAACTGATCGAGCCTGACGAGCAGCTGGATCTGTTCGCCTGCCAGGAAGTCCGGGTGCATCTGGTTGCGCGTCAATTGGAGCTGGGTGGCTCGATCGACCGCACGCTGTGCGGCACTTTGTTGCCGGCGCAACCACGCTGGTCATCGGTGGACCGTGCGATTTTTCAGGACCAGCGCCTGTGCCCGCTGTGCCGGGCAATTCTCGAATCGCAAAAGCGTGGCACGCCGCTGATCTGGCCAGAGCTGCGCTTCGAGTAGCAGCGGGGCAGGTTGATGCCTGGATCGCGCTTCACGTATACAA
>NZ_VBVZ01000509.1 GCF_005863185.1 Pseudomonas edaphica | reverse complement strand
CACCGAGAGAGTTCAAACCGGTAATGTCACCGTTTGGCATGATGCTGCGCGTAATGCTGGAACCGCTGCTGATACCGGCAATGTCGTTATCGCTGAGCTCATGGTTCATGGCGCGATTGACTTGGGCCGAGGGGTTGGCATTCACGGTATTGGGGTAGGGGTCTTGGCCGCGTGAGCGACCGATTGCATAAGGTTGAACCTGGCGTTCAACCACGATCACACCATCACCGGCCGCGAGCACTGGAACGCTCACGCTGGCACTCAGTGCACAGCTGATCAGCAGGAGGCTCAGTGAGCCCTTATTGTGTGTGTCCATGGCAGTGTTCCTTGTTCTTCACGCTGACCCTAAACAGCGTTATCAGGAACAGAGCAGAACGCGTGCCGCTTTTTATTTATTGTTTATATTCAGAGGGTTGGAGATAAAACGAGGCAAAGTGATGGCGGTGCTGTTTCAGGGTTGAAACAGTGTCGCCGTCAAGGGGCATGCCCGGCCCCGCCTCAAGGGTGTCTCAGCGATGTAACACTGCACGTGACAAAGCCATGAATGCGCACCGGGCGGGCGATTCAAGCGAGGGAGGTGTTTCAAAAATGGACACTTGGGCGCGAGCAAACTCGCCGTTGCCGGCTGGCAGACTCAGCCCTTGGGGGCTTTACGCGGTATGGAATTGAGGACCGTGTTGCCGTCCTGGTTCTGGGTCAGGTAGACCGGCAGTACCTTGGGCAGGGAAGGCACGAGGTTGTTGACCTCGTTGATGTTGTAGATGCCGCCGATGCGAATCGCCCCGGTACTGGCATCTGCCAGCATCACCGGTTTGTTCAGGTAGCGGTTGATCAGCGGCAACGCGTCCGTCAGGGCCAGGTTGTCGAGTACCAGTTTGCCCTGGCGCCAGGCCAGGGTCGAATCATTGGGGTTAATCGCAGCGATTTGCGGGGTGGCATCGCCCAGGTTGTAAGTGGCCTGCATGCCTGGGGTAAGGGGCACGCTGGCGTGCTGCTTGTCACTGGAAATCTGCACCGAGCCTTCAAGCAACATCACCCGCACCTGGTCTTCATATTTCCAGACGTTGAACTGAGTGCCGGTCACCCGAACCTGGCCTTCGCCCGCCTTGACGATAAACGGGTGAAGGCGGTCATGGGTGACTTTGAAAAACGCTTCGCCCTTGTTCAAGGTCACGCGGCGTTCATCCTTGTAATGGCTGTAGACCAGTTCGGTGCCCAGGTTCAATTCAACCTGGCTGCCGTCGCCGAGGGTGACTTTGCGCAAGCCCGTGTCGGCTTCGAAATGCTCATAGGAACTGGGCAACCAGCCCGCTTCCCAGCCGGTAAAGGCGGCCAGCGGCAGGGCGGCGAGGCATATCGCGGCGGCCACCGCGTAAGTGCGCAAGCGGCTGCGCGGTTTTAACGGCAGCACAACCGCAACAGGTTCGCTGCGTGGCAGGTGGTCAGCCACGTCCCAGATTTCCAGCATGGCCGCATACTCAAAGGCATGCAGCGGATGGGCGTCGTGCCATTGTTCAAAAGCCCGACGCTCGCCCGCCGAGCAATCACTGGCATGCAGGCGCATGCACCAATGCGCGGCGGCATCGGTGATCGCGTCATAGTCGTCTTCTGAAAGGGGCTGTTGAGTCATTAAACCGTCCTGATTTCCCACATTCTAACCTCCCAAGGCGGATGGCGAGAACAGCCGTCATGGCGATTGCACATCAATTGGAACTTATTCTCGTTTGGAAACATCAGAAAACACAGGACACGAGTCCGTCATTCCCACAATGGAGAACGAATATGCTGAAGAAAACCTTAGTCGCCCTGTGTGCAACCACCGCACTGCTCAGCGCCGGCGCCGCCCTGGCCGATAAGCCGGGCGCGGGCTGGATCACCATCGAAAAAGCCATTGAAACCGCCAAGACCAAGGCCGGCTATGTCGAGGTCTACAAAGCCGAAGCCGATGACAACGGTTACTGGGAAGTCAAAGGGCGCAAGTCCGATGGCATCGTGTATGAAGCGCGTATCGATGGCGCCTCCGGCAACGTTCTGCGCGATCAGAAAGACTGACGCGACTGGCGGGGGCTGCTCAAGCCCCCGGATCCAAAACACGACCCAAGTGCGTAATCAAGTAAGTCACTGAGTCGGCATTGGCCAAAATCGTGTCAATGCGTTTGTCGGCGTTACTCATGAAGACGTCGCGGGCATCCTTGAGGTCCTTGGTGCCGGTGGTGTTCAGGACTTTTTGTCTAACGTGAGCCGTTGCAGTGTCAGGCCCATAGTCTTCCCATTGCGCCGAGTAATCATCCCAGGTCTTGAACAGCATCGTCGCGGGCGTCATGGTGGAGAGCGCGGTTCTTTGCAGGTCCTCCAGGGTTGTTTTGAGTATCTGGGCGCCCGGTTTGGCCGCGTTGATCAAGTCGGTGAACGGCCGCATCGAGTCAAGATAGGCGATGTCTTCAGTCTCGAGCTTCAAGTGCGTCAGTTCGTGAATCAGGGTACTCGCCCTGGCGTGGGCGCAGAGGTCAAAAGGTGAATTCAAACGGTTCTGGTAACTGTCCATACCTGGATCAAAGAACCGATTGAGCAGGTACAGCTTGCGCTCCCTGTCTTCAGGAATGACAAACGCGTATTGGTGCGCTGCACTGACACGGCTGGTCCCACTGACAAAACGCTTGGAGTCGGCGCTGGTCAGGGTCGGATCGCTCAGTTCATCCAATATCAGGTCGACTATTTTCTCGACTCTGCTCAACTGGTCAGGTGTCAGGCTGACGACACCGAATAATTCACCTAAAAAGCGGCCTGCCCGGCTATCGGGCGCACGCTGTTTTGCAAACTGAACGATGTTGCGTTTGCAATTGACGGTGTAATAGATCGCAACGTTTAACCCTTCTGTGATGACTTGGGCTTTCCAACTCGAGAGTGCGGCAATTTCGCGTATGCCCGTCGCCTCGATATTGATCGCTGCCCGTTCGCCGGCCCGCGTGTGCATGCGCGACATGACTTTGCCATATCGCGGGTTATGCAGGCTGAGGTCCAGCACCCATTTACCTTGTGAATTACGGCCCACATACGCGCCCACATGCTTATCCTTGGACAGGCGCCAGCGCTCGGCGGTTTTCTTCACCGCGTACACCTTGCCTGCCAGTGGCACATAGTCTTTCAAGCTCGCCTTGTCCATGTACACATGGCTGGAAGCACTCTGTTCCAGGTCCTTCAATGCGACATCGTGAGCTTCGAAAGGCTGCAACCCGGTACGCGCGGGTGCGGTGATATCCAGGGTCGTCAGGTGGGGGGCCGCGGGCAGGGTTTCGTCTGACAGGTTGGCTTGTGATACTTCCGTTTCGGTAGGCGGCGGGGCTTCGGTGCCCTCAAGCTCATTGTGCAGGGCGGCCAAATGAGCCACGCCGATGATGAAATCCTTCAGGCCGGCCTTCCACTGATGCAACTGCAATGCATCGGCTGAACGTTTGAACATTTTGTAGCTTCGCCACACCGCCAGCGGATACGCGAGTTTTCCTGCCATGAACTGAGCGGCTGCGGGGATGCCCTCGCGCAGCAGGTAGATGACCCTGTCCCAGAGCGATTTCGCGCCTTTCTCGAATTGGCAGGCGAGCATTTTGAGCAATATCTGCGTGTTGTCGTCGAACAGGTAGTGAAGGGCATTGCCGGTGACGACGGTCGAGGCCAGGCGGATATCGAGGGGGCGATGACGGTTGTTTTGCAGCAAATTGCGGTAGGTTGCCTGATGCGTCGCCTCCAGGTGCAGCACCACCCAGTCCTGAAGCTCTCCAGGCTTGGTCAATTCATCCAGCAGCGCTTGCTCGTTCGCATACTCCTTGAGTGTATGGTTTTCGCTGTAGGGCGCGTACAGCACCAGCGGCCCAGCGCTGCGGGTTGTGGGACCAATCAAGTACATCCCCAGCACCTTGGCCAGGGAAGCACCTTCGGTGGCAATCAACTCCAAGGGTCTGAACATTGCCGTTGCCCCGTCGAGCGCAGCCCGCGCCAGTGCGTCCGGCATGTCGAATACCTGCTGAACATGGCTCAGTGCCTGCGCCGTCAGCCGCTCCTGCAGCCTTTGCTCATGGGCGTATTGCAGGGTTTGCCAGGGTAACTGTCGGCAATACAGGCCTCGGCGTTTACGGCCTTCATCCGTGTTAGCGTCCAGGTGGCTTTGCAACAACTTCTGGTAAGCGCTGTTCAGATCCAGTTGGCGCACCATTTGCACCACGGCACTGGCATCCAATGTGGCCGGCAAGGCAGTCGCGTTGCGTGAGCGTGGGCGGATGTTTTCGGCGTCCAGGTCGGGCCAATGCCGCAAAGCAAAGTCGGTCAGGCTGCAGACATTCACGTCGAGCGCCTGATGCAACGGGATCATTACATCATCGGGGTTCAGTGGCTGTTCGGGATAGCGTGCCTTGAGCAACGCCAGAAGTGCCGTGTGCGCATGCTTGCCGATAGCGGTGATGCCATTGAGGTAGTCTTTTTCGTCAGGCGCACTGTTGTGATACTGCTCAAGCAGCTCGGCTTGATGAAGCTGATCCTGAGGGGGTGCCAAACCCAGCCAGACGGGCAGAGCCTGTTGA
>NZ_VBVZ01000508.1 GCF_005863185.1 Pseudomonas edaphica | reverse complement strand
GGCTGGGCCATACCCGGCGCCTGGAACATGGTCTTGAGCTTGGCGGCAAACGTGGTGGTCTGGTCGTACTGCATGGCGATCATGCTGCGGCTGTCATGCTTGCCGGCGTTGGCCAGTTGTGCAAGGCGCTCGCTGCGCTCCGGGGCGTCCCAGGAATTGGACAACTGCATGCCATAACCGCGTGGCGCGGTGCGCTGGTTGGCCGTGCCGATCCAGCCTTGGGCCGGGTCCTGATCGTAAGGGTGCAGCATCGCGTCGGCGTAGCCGTCCCAGTCAAAGCGCGCGTCCCAGCCCGGCGAGGGCAGCAGGCCTTCGCCTTCGCGACGGTTGGGGAAGCGGCCAGTGACTTGCCAGCCAATGCTGCTCGCGTCGGCAAAGATCATGTTGAGGGCGATGGCGCGGATTTCCCGGGTCGCGTCCGAGGCCTTGCCGGCGCTTTGGGCGCGGGACAGGTCGAAGAACGCGTCCAGGCTCTTGTCGTCCTTGAGGTCGGCGGCTTGCAGGGCCAGGCCGAACCCGGTGGTGAGTGCCTGGCTGCTGTTGAGCAGGGCGCCGTGGCGGGTTTCGTACACCACTTCGCGAATCGGCCGCTGGCCCTTGGCGAAGTAGGTTTCGTTGCGCACGACGGCCGGTAGCCATTTGCCGTTGTTCTCGTAGTACAACGCGCTGCCTTGGCGTTTGACCTTCTCCAGGAACAGGTCCTGGGTGTCGCCTTTTACCGCGCTCATGCTCCACGCCACTTTGCCGTTGAAGCCGGACAGCAGGGTCGGCAAACCGGCAATCGAGACGCCGACCGCCTGGTATTTCGGGGCACGGATCTGCACGTAGTTCCATGGCGACGGTGCTTGTGGCTGGGCTGCCAGGTCGCTGGCCAACAGGCTTTTGCCACTGCGGCTGCGTTGCGGGCCGATGGCCCAGTTGTTGGAGGTGGTGACGGCCAGTGCGTTGAGGCTGTTCAACTGCTGGCCGATGCTTTCGAGCCCTGCAAGGCCGGTGATCTGGCTGAGGTTCACGCCCTTGAGCTTGTCGGCTTCGTCCATCGGGATCGGCTCGTCCGGCGCACTCGGCGTCAGCCAGGCGAGCTTGTCGGCCCCGACTTTCTGCGCCAGCACCAGCGACGAGAGTTCTTCCTGCAGGTTGCTCGACTCGCTGAAATTCAGCAGGCAGAACAGCAGCGCCGAATCTTCCGGCTTCCAGTACTCGGGCTTGTAGCCGGTCTGGGCCAGGTCCGGCGGCAGCTTGTCGCGGTAGCGGAACAGGTAGGCGTTGACGCCACGGGCATACACTTCAAAGAAGCGCTTGAGGCGCGGCGACGAAGCGTTATACAGCTCGCCGGCGCTTTTTTTCAGGTTGACCGCGCGCATGAAACGGTCGACATCCAGCACTTGCGGGCCGGACATCTCCGCCAGGCGGCCCTGGGCCAACAGGCGCAAAGTGACCATCTGCGTGATGCGGTCGCTGGCGTGTACATAACCGAGGCTGAACAGCGCGTCATGGAAGGTGTTGCTTTCGATCAACGGCATGCCCTGGGCATTGCGGCGCACCGACACATTCTGTGCCAGGCCTTTGATCGGTTGCACACCGGCCACCGGCGGCAGGGTGTCCTGGGTGCTCTGGAGCTGGCAACCGGCCAGGCTTAAAGCACTGGCCACTGCCGCGGCAACGCCGAACCGGGGGATAAAGTGTGAGAGGGCTGGCGAGGCCATGGCAAAGCTCCTGCGGGGGTAGCGTCATTAAAGGCGCTACGTTAGTGAGCGCGGCGAAACGACGCAAGCAGGAGTTTGGGTTAAGCGTGAGATCTTGAGACCGGTAGAGAACAATGTGGGAGCTGGCTTGCCTGCGATGCTGACGCCTCGGTGTGTCAGTTACACCGAGGTGATGCTATCGCAGGCAAGCCAGCTCCCACATAGATCAGGATTTTGGCGGATTCACTTTCTGCACCAGTTCATACGCCCGCACCGTCGCCGGCCGTTCCTTAATGCTGTTGAACCAGCGCTGCACGTGCGGGAAGTCCTCCAGACGCTGGCTCTGCCACTTGTGGGAAACGATCCACGGGTAGATCGCCATGTCGGCGATGCTGTAGTCCTCACCCGCCACGAACGCGCGGTCCGCCAGGCGTCGGTCCAACACGCCGTACAGGCGCGCGGTTTCGTCCACATAGCGCTTGATCGCGTAAGGAATCTTTTCCGGTGCGAATTGGCTGAAGTGATGATTCTGACCCGCCATCGGCCCCAGCCCGACCATTTGCCAGAACAGCCATTGCAGCGCTTCCTGGCGGCCGCGCAGGTCTTTTGGAATGAATTGGCCGGTTTTTTCCGCGAGGTACAGCAAGATCGCGCCGGATTCGAACAGCGAAATCGGCGCGCCGCCGTCGGTCGGGCTGTGATCGACGATGGCCGGGATGCGGTTGTTGGGAGCGATCTTCAGGAAGTCCGGCTTGAACTGCTCGCCCTGGCCAATGTTGATCGGGTGCACCGTGTAGGGCAAACCGGCTTCTTCCAGGAACAGCGATACTTTGTGACCGTTGGGGGTGGTCCAGTAGTACAGGTCGATCATGAAGCTCTCCAAATGAGCGAATGCCTGTCTCTATAGGTGATGATCAAGGGGCAATAATTCAATCAAACATTTGCGTCTAACCTTAGAAGCCAATCACACCGCCCCATCGACCAACACCTGCAATGACTGCTGCGAGCACCGCTCAATGCGCACCTGTACGCCATAGACCTCGGCAAACAACGCCGGGTCGAGCACCTCATCCGCCACGCCGCTGGCGTACAACCTGCCCTGGCGCAGCACGGCAATATGGTCGGCGAAGCGTGCAGCCAGGTTGATATCGTGCAGCACCACCACGGCGATCAAATTGTGTTCGCGCACCAGCGTGCGCACGCAGCCCATGACTTTTAATTGGTAATTAAGGTCGAGCGCGCTGGTGGGTTCGTCTAGCAGCATCACTTGCGGGCGACGCGCAATCAACTGGGCGAGGCCGACCAATTGGCGCTGGCCGCCGGACAACGTGCTCAGCAGTTGATCGGCCAAATGCGCGATGCCGATACGCTGCAACGCTTCGAAGGCTTCGCCCAGGCAGGCCTCGCTGGACAATGGAATGCCGGCCACATTGGCCACACGTAGCGCGGCGATCACGCTTTCCATCACGCTGAGGCTCAGGCCCGGCGGCAGGTTTTGCGGCATGTAAGTCACGCGGCGCGCACGCTCGGCCACCGACATGGCTGACAGGTCGAGGTCACCCAGCCT
This sequence comes from Pseudomonas edaphica, assembly GCF_005863185.1. Classification (GTDB taxonomy): domain Bacteria; phylum Pseudomonadota; class Gammaproteobacteria; order Pseudomonadales; family Pseudomonadaceae; genus Aquipseudomonas; species Aquipseudomonas edaphica. The sequence continues at coordinate 1,345 of NZ_VBVZ01000508.1, read as the reverse complement.
TACTACGCCTTGCATCTTTTCCAGCCCGGCAATGGCCCGCAGCAGCGTGGATTTACCCGCGCCATTAGGGCCGATCAAGGCGGTGAGGCTGCCGTGGGGCAGGGTCGGCAAGCTCAGCTCATGCACAATCTGCCGACGCCCGTAGCTGACCGTGGCGTTGTGTACCGATAACCCCGCACTCATAACTGCCTCCCGCGCTTGAACACCAACACCACAAAAATCGGTACGCCCACCAAGGCGGTGACAATGCCCACCGGCACAATCACGCCGGGCATGATCAGTTTGCTGGCAATCGACGACAGCGCCAGCAGCAAGGCGCCGGTCAACGCACTGGCGGGCAGGAGGAAACGCTGGTCTTCACCCACGAGAATCCGCGCGATATGCGGCCCTACCAAGCCGATAAAGCCGATGGTGCCTACAAACGCCACGGCGGTGGCCGACAGCAGGCTGATGCGCAGCAACGAGAAAAACCGCAGGCGCTTCACGTCCACGCCAAAGCTTTGTGCGCGGTCTTCGCCCATGCGCAGCAGGGTCAGGCGCGGCGCGGCGGCGAAGGAAAACGGCAGCACCACGGCAACCACAAAGGCGAGGATGCCGAGCTTGTCCCAGTTGGCGCGGGTCACGCTGCCCAAGGTCCAGAACACCAATTGTTGCAGCACGTCTTCGGTGGCCACCAGTTGCAGCAAAGCCACCACGGCGTTGCAACTGAACACCAGTGCGATGCCGAACAGCACCAGGCTTTCCACGCCCGCACCGCGCAGGCGTGACATGGCTTGCAGCAAAAACACCGAGGCGGCGGCAAAGATAAACGCCGAGATGGAAATCGCGGTGTTGGCCGACACCCACAGCGTGGTCACCGGAAACACGATGACCAGCGAGGCGCCCAAGGCCGCCGCCGACGACACGCCCAACGTAAACGGGCTGGCCAGCGGGTTATTGAGGATCGCCTGCATCTCGGCCCCGGCCAGAGACAGCGCGCAACCCACCAGCACCGCCATCAGCGCGTAGGGCAGGCGCACGTTCCAGATGATCACCTGGTCGGTGGTGCTCAGGTGCGACGGATGCAGGATGCCGTCGAGCAACGCCAGCAGGCCCATGCCCGACGGGCCGCTGGCCAGGTCCACCAGAATGGCGCAGACCAGCGCGATGCCGAGCAGCGCCAGCAGCCAGGTACGCCGGGCCAGCAAACGGCGATAGCCGTGAGTGGCGCTGGCAAGGTCGAGGGTTTGAGTGGTCATGGGGCTCACACAATGTTGAAAACAACGAAAATCCACATGTGGGAGCTGGCTTGCCTGCGATAGCGGTGTGCCAGTCGATTAATTCAGTGACTGACACACCGCTATCG
>NZ_VBVZ01000507.1 GCF_005863185.1 Pseudomonas edaphica | reverse complement strand
GTGGATCAGTCAAAGTTGAGTTAGCTGACCCACCGCCATCGCAGGCAAGCCAGCTCCCACATTAGATTGCCTTCGCCTTTAAGATTGGGTGAACCGACCGAGGCTTTCTGAACACCAACACATTCCCCAACATCACCAGCACCAGCCCCATCAGCGCCGGGGCCGTCCACTGGTAACCCTCGGCAAACGCCGACACGTTCAAAGCCACCACGGGAAACAGCACCGTGCAATACGCCGCCCGCTCCGGCCCCATGCGCCCAACCAGGGTGAGGTAGGCGGTAAAGCCGATCACCGAACCCGGAATCACCAAATACCAGAGCGCGCCGATATACCGCGCACTCCAGTCCATGTCGAAGGGAATGCCGCGCACCGCACAGTAAGTCGCCAGCATCGTCGCGCCATAGGCCATGCCCCATGCATTGGTGGTCAGCGGCTTGAGCCCGGCCTTCTGTTGCAGGCTCGAGAGCATATTGCCCGCCGAGAAACACATCGTCCCCAACAATGCCAACCCCAGGCCGAGCAAGGTCTGCGGGCTGGCGGTATGCCCTGCCAGTTCCGGCCAGAAAAGAAAGCCCAGCCCCAGCAACCCCAGCGCGCCGCCCATTAACACGTTACGTGCTACGCGCTGGCCAAAAAACACCCGGGCATTGAGGGCGTTCCACAACGTGGCGGTAGAAAACACCACTGCCACCAGACCGCTCGGGATCCATTGGCTGGCGGTCAGGAAGCACATGAAGTTGACGCAGAACAGGCACAGCCCCTGCGCCAGGCAGATCAAATGCCCGCGCCGGTTCATCACCTGCAACTTGCGGCTGAGCAGCAACAGCGCAAACAGCACCAGCGCCGCCAGGCCGAAGCGGTAGACGATCGACACGGGAATCGCCACGACGCCCAATTGCCATTTGAGGGCGATCCAGGTGGTGCCCCAGATCAGCACGGTGAGTAAATACAGGAAAAGGTTCATAGCGGGCTCCGTCGATTGAGCCACAGTGTCCCTTGGCAGCCGGCCGGCGCTCTTGCACATTCTTGCGCTTTTGTCGGGCGCAGGGATCACAGCTATCGCCTGCGGGAGTAGGATGCAAGGCGTCGGAGAGCACAACCATGCCAGATCTGGAATCCCTGCAAGTCTTTCAAGCCCTTAACCGCTCGCCCAACGCACGCCTGGAAGCCTGCGCCGAGCTCGGTGACGGTTTGTCTGCGGCCTTGTGGAGCAACCATCACGACTCGCAGGACTACCAGGCGCCGACCCATCACACCTTGTCCTGCTACATCGGCGGCGGCACCGGCACGTTTCGGCGCGATCAGCCTGGCACCAAGGGCGGCCCGGATAAACTCTGCATACTGCCCGCCGAGCACCAGTCGGCTTGGGTGATCAACGGTGAGATCCGCCTGGCCCACGTGTATTTCAGTCCCGAGCAATTTGCCCTCGGCTGCGTCACGTTGCTCGATCGCGAACCGCGGGAACTGCAACTGCGCGAAAGCACCTTCCTCGAAGACGCCAGCCAGGCCCAACGCTTTCACCAACTGATCGCCCTCAACTGGAAGGAGCCCGCCGAGCGCCTGCTGACCAGCAGTCTGGCCCATGAAATGCTCAGCCACACCTTGCTCAGCCAAGTCGGCGCACGCGATGGCCTGCGTTTGAAAGGCGGGTTGGCGGCGCATCAGCGGCGGCTGTTGGTGGAGTTTATCGACCACCACCTGGAAGACCCGATCAGCCTCGGGCAACTGGCCGGCCTGTGCGCGCTGTCGGAATACCATTTTGCGCGAATGTTCCGCCAAAGCTTCGGCCTGCCGCCCCACCAGTACCTGTTGGCACGTCGCCTGGCGCGTGCGCAAGCCCTGTTGCGTGGCGGCGCCCTGCCCCTTGGCGAGATTGCGTGGCGGTGTGGCTTCTCCAGCGCCAGCCACTTTACCCACCGTTTTCGCCAGGCCATGGGCGCCACGCCCGGGGAATACCGCCAGGCGTTCTGCGCCTAGACCATCAAGCCCAATGTCTTGGCCTTGGCCACCGCTTGGGTGCGTCGCTCAACGCCGAGCTTGCTGTGGATACGCCGCGCGTGAGTCTTGACGGTGTGCAGCGAGATAAACAGCCGGTCGGCGATTTCCAGGTTGGAGTTGCCTTGGGCGATCAGCTGCAGCACTTCCAGTTCGCGTTGGCTCAGCGGGTTTTCCACCACGCCACTGGGCGCCGCCGGGGTTTCCAGGCCCAGCTCAATCAATAGCCCCGGCGCACGCAAACGCAGCTCGCGAATCGCCTGCTGCACCTGGCAGCGTTGCGCCAGCTCCAGCCCGGTTTGCAGGGCGCGCCGGGCCACGGCTGAGTCGCCCAACTGCCAGGCCACTTCGCCCAGCACCAGGTGCAGCTCAGTTTCCAGGCAGAGCATGCCGCGTAGTTGGGTGGTGTCGAGCAAGGCATACAGGCGCTCCATAGGCTGAACGGCCACACCCAGCTTCACCTCGGCCAGCACCAGCAAGTACTCCAGCCGTGGAATCAGTTCCAGCGTAGCCGGCGGTGCTTGCCGGGCCTGTGGCCCACGGAAGTGGCGCAGCACCCGGCGCACTGCTTCCACGGTCAGTTCGGCACGGCCCTGTTGCAACCAGAAGTGCCCACTGACCAACAGCAGCACCGCGCGGTACACCGAGTCCGGCACATGGCGTTGCTGCATCAAGCGCTCCGCTTCGCGCAACTGGGCAAACGCCTGGGCGTAATCGCCATGGTTGGCCGCCAGCAACGCCAGGCCGAGAAACCCATAGAGCACGCGCTTGTCCTGGCTGTGCAGGCACAGGCTCAAACCGCTCTCGAAGCATTCACCGGCGAGCGCGTCCTGGCCTTGGCGCAACGCCAGATGCCCGCGCCGCAGGGCGATACGCCCTACCAGTGGCCCCGCCTTGAGGCGCTGGCGCGCCAGCATCGCCTGCACATTTTCCAGCAGGCTTTGCGCCCGATACGGTGCACCGCGTTGCTCCAGCAATTGCGCATGATCCAGTTCCAGCAGCGCTTCCAGCACCAATGAACCATGGGCACGCGCCAGGCACAGCGCTTCGCGGTTCAAGGCTTGGCCCACGTCCAGCTCGCCGCGCAGCAAGGCTTGCTGGGTCAGGCCCGAAAGGCACATCAGCCGGGAAGTCCAGGCGCTGTCGGGCAACGCTTGCAAAGCCTCCAGAAAATGCTCGCGGGAGCGCTCGGCATCCCCATTGAGGTGCAACAACCAGCCCCATTGCGCCTGCCAGCGCGCCAGTAAATGCCGCTGTTTCGCCGCCGTCGGCTGTGGTGCAAACCGGGCAAGCTGGTCGATGCACACACCGGCTTGCTCAAAGCGCCCGGCGAACAACAATGCGGCCGTCACCAGCCCCACCAGTTGTGCGGAGCCAAGCATCAATTCATCGCCATGTTGCTCATGCAGACGCAGCAACAGCTGCGCATTCTGCTGACGGAACAAGTCTTCAAAACTGAAGTGTTGCAACAGGCTCACCGCCATCTCAAACGCTTCGGCCAGCAAGGCCTGTTCAAACGCGGCTTGCCAATCGCACTCGGCGGTAAACCATTGGCAGGCACGCCGATGCCAGGCGCGCTTGGCCGGCCAGGGCTCATCGCGCAGCAAGCGTGCGAGCGGCGCAAAGACCTGCAGCCAATCGGTGGTGTCTTCCCAGGGCTGGATAAAGGCGCCCAATGCCTGCAACTCCCGCAGGTAGTCGGCGCCGTCGCCAGCGCCGAACAGGTGCTCACACAGGCCCGGGTTGAAGCGCGGCAGGTGCGCCAATACCCGCCAGGCCTCAGCCAACTCGACCGGCAAGGTGCGCAGCAGTTCGTGTTGCAGGTAGTCGAGCAAGGTTTTGTCCGGGTGACCATCACCGAGCAAGGCAATGCGTACACCAGCGCACCAACCGCCGCTGAACTGCATCACGCTGTCGAAGCTTTGCCCGCCGCCGAGCAGTTGCTGGACTTGCGCCGGGCTGAAGTTCAGCTCGCTGCACACCAACAGTTCATCGTCGAGCAACAGCCGCGGCCAGTTGCATGCCGGTCGCCGCCGCGCGCCCAGCCACCAGGTCAGCGCCGGGCTGGCGACACTGAGCAGGCGGTCGAGCAAAGCATCCAGCTCGGGCGCGGGCAGGCGGCAGTAATCATCCAGGAACAACCACGCCGTGGGCTGCCAGCGGCTGAGGTCAAGCAACAAGGTAGCTTCATCGACAAACGCCAGCCCCAGGTTGTGCGCCAAGCGTTGGCACAACTCATCGGGGCTCAAAGCCGCGCCATTGAGTGGCAGCCAATAGACCTGGCAACCCTTGGGCGCCTGCAAGGCACACTCGGCCAGTAACGCGCTTTTGCCACTGCCACCCGGCGCGCACAGCAACTTCACCCTCACGGTTGCTGCGAGCAACGGCTCGGTCAATTGCGGGCGTAACAGGTGATGGGCGGACAGCCGTGGCATGAATCCAGGACGGTCCAGGCAGCGGGTCATGGCGGTCATTGCTGCATCCTGCGTTTTTATTGTTATGCAACCTGACGCCACCCTAGTCCTGTGGTTGGCGGTTGTTGAAGAAGTATTCAGCGGGGTGATTGAAGGGCATTAATTAAAGGCAGAATGCAGACAACTGTGG
>NZ_VBVZ01000506.1 GCF_005863185.1 Pseudomonas edaphica | reverse complement strand
GCTATCGATATATCGAAATGAACCCGGTCAGAGCGGGTATGGTTGCTCATCCGGGCGACTACCGTTGGACCAGCTATAGGACAAACGCGCAGGGCGAGCTATCAGGCTTTATAAGCTCGCATGCAGTTTATAGCGACTTAGGTAGCGGCAGCGCGCAACGAGCCGAAGCTTACCGGTCTTTATTCAATGATCGACTTTCACCTGGGCTGATAGAACAAATCCGATCTTCTACAAACGGTAATTATGTTTTGGTCGATCAGAAGTTTGCGTCCGAGATCGCGCACGCATTAGGTAAAAGAGTTTCGCAGGGTGTGTCAGGACGCCCAAAAAAGTATGAGTTAAAAGAATAGAAGAATAGTGGTCTGACCCCTATTTTCCGTTGCAAAAGTTAATAACGGACGCAGCCCATATTCTGAGTTAAACGGAGCAATTGGGGAGGCTCGTGGCTGGAGTCAGGCTATTGAATCGGGGCAAACACCAATTTCCGGACCTGGGAAAGCGTCACTTCCAGGTGCAGATTACATTACGTATGATCCATCATCGCGATCTGTGATCGTCTGGGACGCCAAGTATCGTGCTCCTGGCGGAAGCTATCCGACTTCCTTACCAGATTCAAAGTTAAAGGCCTGGCAGTCAGAGATCATAAACTCCGTTAAAAATATGCCGGAGGGATCGGCCAAAGCAGCCGCGGAGAGCGCGCTTAAGGCTGGCAGGGTCGAAGGTCGAATATTCAAATGGCCACAGTAGGCTTGAGGTATTTAACATGAAAGAATGGTCATCGCTGTGCAAGTCAAAGGTAGGGGACGTCGTTGTTGAACGGGAGCAATGCGTTATCGCTATGGACGACGGTGCATACAAAATTTCAGACGATCAGTATTTTTTAGCTGACGCTTTTTCTGATGAGGGAGAGGAAAAACTTTGTTTGCTATCCCTCTACTGGGCCTGCAGTGAGCCTGCATTTAGAAGAGCCTACTACAGGGATGTTGAAAATGATGACATGGCCGTATGCCGGCCGCCGCCTGAATTGCTTCCAGTTGGGGCGGGGGAGACCTATAGTCAGATAAAAAATGCTCTTGGCTCTCTTGGTTCTGACAAATTTATTGAGTACGCCTCCTATCGTGTTATGTCTGATGGTGCATTTGTTCATAAGGGCTTAGAAAGCTCATTGGCTGTTTATTATTTTCGCTTGCATGATATTGTTGATGAAGAGCTGCCTTACGCGATACTGTGGAAGCTTTCTAATGTGTGATTTGATGGAGGGGAAAGGGGACGGATTTATTTAATTTTACGAGTGCTTTGTTAATTAAATAAATCTGTCCCCTTTCCGCCCTATCGAAATGAACCCGGTCAGAGCGGGTATGGTTGCTCATCCGGGCGACTACCGTTGGACCAGCTATAGGGCAAACGCACAGGGCGAGCTATCAGGCTTTATAAGTCCGCATGCAGTTTATAGCGACTTAGGTAGCGGCGCCGCGCAACGAGCCGAAGCTTACCGGTCAACATTCCTGGATCGGCTTTCACCTGAGTTGATAGAACAAATTCGATCTTCTACAAACGGCAATTATGTTTTGGGCGATCAGAAGTTTGCGTCAGAGATTGCGCAGATATTAGGTAAAGGAGTTTCGCCGAGTGTGTCAGGACGCCCGGAAAAGTGTGTGTTAAAAGTTTAAGAATAGTGGTCTGACCCCTATTTCCTATAGTGGGTAGTGAAGTTAATAAGTAGCTGACTAGGGATTGATATGAAATATTATTTGCTGCGTCAGGATCTATCTATTTCCGGAAAGTGGGTGCTCGGCGATGTGAGGCACGTGGATAATTGGAACTTTAGTAATCCACCCCTTAATTTCATGGAGCCTGGCAGATATACGCTCGATGTCAGGTTCGACGGCGTTGAAATTGATTATTCTCTAGCGGGCTACGCGAGTGTTCCTGTTCTGAGTGAGAGAGCTCGAAATTCACTCATAGGTTTGTCTGAAGTCGATCAAACTTATCATAATGTGGTCTTTGAGCCCGTTGATATCGAAGGGAAACACGTTTCGCAAAATTATTTTCTAATGATCATAGAAACACAAATAGATTGTGTAGATGAAGAGTCTTCAAGGTTTACAAAGTTTTCAGTGAATGATCCTGTGCGCCCAGACATGGCTGGTCAATACCGCGCGTTTTATAATTTGGCCATAGATGAGTCAAAAGTAGGTGATTTTCATATTTTTAGGATTAAAAAATATTTGGGTGCGATTGTAGTAAGCGAAGATGTGAAACTTCGATTTGAGGCAGCAGGAATGGTGGGGGCGGTATTTGAGTCGGTTAATGGCGATAAGGTTACTGTTGCATAAAGAAAATCAGAAGAGCAAAAAATAGGCATCAGCCAAAAGAAAAAAGTGGACGGATTTATTTGATTTTTCGAGTGCTTTGTTAATTAAATAAATCTGCCCCTTTTCGCCTCTCATCAAGGATGACCAATGAAATCCAGCAAGTTCTCGCTCCTCGCCTTTCTGATGTCCTGCTTGTTTGCAGGCTGGGGGTTGGTGTACGTCGGCCGTATCAAATGGGCCATCCGGGTGGCGGCGCTGATGTATATCGGCGTTGTGCTGATGGGGGTGAGCGGGTTGGCCGCCACGCCTGTCGGGCTGTATGTATTCATCGCTTTTATCATCACGCTCAAGCTGGCCACCGCGATTGCCTCCGCTGTGCTTGCCCGCCGTTACGACGGCCCGCCAGGCCTGCCACGCAAGCGTTTCCATGTGCTCTACGTGGGTGTGCTGATCGTGATCACCTTGCTCCTATTCGAGGTGTTTCGCGCGCCGCTGCTAGGCTTCAAAAACTACTTCATACCGTCGGGCTCGATGGCACCTACGCTGTCGGTTGGCGACTACATCATCTCTGACCTGCGGCCAGGTGCGCCCAAGGTGGGCGATATCGTGGTGTACCGCTGGGACGGCACTGAGGCGGTCAAGCGCGTGGCGGGCATTGGCGGCGACACGCTGGCGATCGTCAATGGCGAGTTGATCCGCAACGGCGAGAACCTGGGGTTGTTCCATGCACCGGCCGAGCGCGTCAAAAAGGACTATTCCCTTACGCTGGCGCCTCTGCGCGTCGAGCCAGGCCATGTGTACTTATTGGGCGACAACCGCGATGTGAGCAATGACAGCCGCTTCATGGGCCAGGTGGCCGATGAGGATGTGGTCGGCAAAGTGACCGGCATCTGGTTCTCGGGTGACCTGGGGCGCATCGGTACCACGTTCCGTTGAAGAGAGATATTGGTGAGATATTGGGGTCAGACCACGTTTTTTGAATGAGCCGGCGCATATAGGTACGAGGTTCCCATGACACGTGAGGTTCAGATGGCAGGTTTAGCGGTAGTCGGATGGCGGTTGGTGCAGGGGTTGTGCCTGCTGCTGATGTTCGTCAGTGCAAGCGTTTGTATGTTGGCGTGGGGCTCCTTCGACAGCTCTACCGCCGGCGCTTTCGGAGCGGCGCTGGGCGGTTTCCTGATGTGTGGCATTGGGCTGCTGTTCGCATTTGTGTTCGAGCGCTTGCGCACGCCTCGGGCCACGGCGCGCTACATGGTGACGCGGGTGGCCGTGGTTCTGCTGCTGGCAGCGGGCGCGGTGTACTTGGCCGACGCGGTATGGCTTGCGCCTGAGCGCGACGCGCTCGACGCGAATTTGGAAGGGGCGACCTGTGGCAAGTACACCGGCACCATCGTGAAAGGCTGGGAGCAGATTTGCGCCGGGAGGAAATAGAGCAGAAAAAGGGCACGGATTTGAATGGCACTTACTTAATCTTCGTAGAGTGGCCATTTTTTCTGATTTCGGCCCTTGCCACCGAACGTTTCGGCATCAGGGTACAAAGCGGATAGAGTTATTTAAGGGCTATAAAATAAATCCGTTCCCTTTTCCCCCAGTGCATGCTTTTCACAGCGCCAAGGCTGCATAGGCGACAGGCCACTTTTACTGCCCAAGCGTGGCCCGCACCTATTCACTGCCTCACCATTAGCAGGGCAACTCGTCAGCCGCCCTGTCGTGGTCAGTTGACGCTGTTAAGCCTGCGAATAATGACATCCAGCAAATCACACCCATCACGCAGCGGTATAGCCAGTAGTTGGGCGAAGTCTTGAAGCACCACAGCATCGCTGCTGAGCTGTTCGCGGAAGGCCAGGTTTTCCAACAGTTGGGTGACGGCGCGAATCCGGTACGCGGCGGCGTCGTGGAGTACGTCGAGGGGTGCACTGGTGTCGATAAGCAGAGCGGGGACGGTGCAGTCGTGGCCCGTTAGGGGCATGTATTGGTTCATTTTCAGTACTCTGTTGGTGGGTTAAGCCACCACGCATTCGTCGCCAAACGAATGGGTGGCAGCTGTACGCAGGTTGGCGAACCGGAACAGAGTAACCGGCAGACCCGAGGGTCTCCCGCGCACAGCCGCCATAACATGCACAGCTTTGCGGGTGCAAAAACACCTGCATGGAAGCGGGTTGCTTTTGCACTCTGTTGTCAGGTCGCCAAACCTGATCGCCATATGGGCGACGGGCCGGACTATAAGCCCCCCACCCAAACCCACGCAAGGCACCAACGCCCTGACTCAACCCCCTTTCGCCTATCCCCAACC
>NZ_VBVZ01000505.1 GCF_005863185.1 Pseudomonas edaphica | reverse complement strand
CGAACACGAACTGTACCAGCGCATGCGTGTTAACACGCTCAGCGCCAAGACCATGCGCCACTACCTGATCGGTGGCTGGCCAGTGGTTGAACAGTTTGCCTTGTACATGGCACAGAACCTCACCAAGACCAAGTTTGCCCGCCATCCTGGGGAGGATATGGCGCGCCGGTGGCTGATGCGCAATATTCGCGTGGAACTCAACCACGCCGACTATTGGGTGCACTGGGCGCGCGCCCACGGTGTAAGCCTGGAAGAGTTGCAAGCGCAGAACGTACCACCGGAGTTGCACGCACTGAGTCACTGGTGCTGGCACACCAGCTCGGCCGATTCGTTGATCGTGGCGATTGCCGCGACCAACTACGCGATCGAGGGGGCGACTGGGGAGTGGTCTGCCGTGGTGTGTTCGACCGGCGTGTATGCGGCCGCCTTCCCTGAGGAAGACCGTAAACGCGCCATGAAGTGGTTGAAGATGCACGCGCAATACGACGATGCCCATCCTTGGGAAGCCCTGGAAATCATCTGCACCCTGGCCGGGATGAACCCGAGCAAAGCCTTGCAGGTAGAACTGCGTCAGGCGGTGTGCAAGAGCTACGACTACATGTACCTGTTTTTGGAAAGTTGCATGCGGTTGGAGAACGAAAAAGCAAAGGCGCCAGCAGTTGTTCGTGAACGTCAGGTTCGCGCCGCCAGCGAGGCGTGATGTAAGCGTGATGGCGGGGTTTTACCCCGCCATTGCCAAGCGGTTGCGGCCTTCGCGCTTGGCAACGTACAGGGCGTTATCGGCCCGCCGCAACAGGCTTTCTGCCGACTCGGCGGCCAACAGGGTCGAGCAACCCAGGCTCACCGTCAGTTCAATTCGCTTGCCATCGGCCCAATAGTCCTGAGCCTCTGCCGCCCGACGCAGGCGTTCGCCGACCATACCTGCCGCGTCCCGGCCGGTGTTCGACAGCAGGATCAGAAACTCTTCCCCGCCAAAGCGAAACACCATGTCCACATTGCGCAACTGGCTTTTGATCGAGTCGGCGACAGCGCGCAATACGATGTCGCCCGCTGCATGGCCGTGGGTGTCGTTGATTTTCTTGAAATGGTCAATGTCCAGCATCAACAAAGACAGCGGGCTCAGGTGCCGCCGGGCCATGTCGATTTCCCGTTGCAGCGTCTGGTCCATCGCAATGCGGTTGCCGGTTTCGGTCAGCGGGTCACGCAGGGCGCTGCGGGTGGCGGCGCGGTAGAGCAGGGCGTTACGCATCGGGTACAGCAACGTCGACAGCAGTGACTCAAGTTGCGCCAACTCGTCGTCCAGCAAACGCTGGTTGCGCCGGAATATCAACTCGCCCAGATGCTCGCCTTCATGGCTCAAGGTGTAGCTCACCGAGTGATGCCCGCGATGGCCAAACTCCAGGCGCAAGTCGCTGGCCTCATGGCGATATTGCAGCGCGTCCAACGGCACCAGCCGCTGAACTTCGCGAAAGAACAGCGCCAGAATGCGCTCCGGCTCAAGGCTGGTTTGCAACTGCTGGTTCAGTTGCTGACGAAGTTGCGCAAGTGTGGTGGGGCGACGTGGAAGCAGGGACGGCTGACCAAACCCCAGGCGTTGCAATTTGGCACTGTCGAAGTCAATTGCGTTGGTCTGGGTCGGTGATTTCATAAGCTGACGGCCTCTAAGCACTTAACTGTGTTACAGGCGGCACGAGAGCGGCAAATGCCAAGCGTCTTACTGTTCCTTCAGTTCCGTAAAACATTGGAAACAGTTTAAACCGCTTTGCCATGGGTTATAACCCCTGGGCCCTGCCACACGTCTTGTCATCGCTTAACCTGCTTGAAAGGGGTTAGAGCGAGATTCATGCCACTTTGTTTAACTTACAAAAACGCCTTATAAATCAACGACTGTTTTAAAAAACTCAACACAGTCGTTGTGCAGTGACGTCAGTTATTTGGCTGTTTGAACCAAGGTGGAGTGGTCAATCTGGTCAATCGAGGTGACGCCGGTCAAGGTCATGGCCACGCGCATCTCCTTGGCGAAGATATCCAGCAGGTTTTCCACCCCGGACTGGCCGGCGGCGGCCAGCGCATACACGGTCGAACGTCCCAGCAGGCAACCCTTGGCGCCCAGGGCGAGCATGCGTACTACGTCGAGTCCGGAGCGAATGCCGGAGTCCACCAGCACCGTGAGATCATCGCCCACGGCCTCGGCAATCGGCGGCAAGGCTTTGGCGGTCGACAACACGCCATCCAGTTGGCGCCCGCCGTGGTTGGAGACCACGATGCCGTCGGCACCGAAACTCACCGCGTCCTTGGCATCCTGGGGGTCAAGGATGCCCTTGATGATCATCGGGCCTTTCCAGAACTCACGGATCCACTCCAGGTCTTTCCAACTGATCGATGGGTCGAAATTATTCGCCAGCCAGCCGATGTAGTCTTCCAGGTGGGTGGGCTTGCCGAGGTATTTGGAGATATTGCCCAGATCATGAGGGCGGCCCATCAGGCCCACATCGAAGGCCCATTGCGGCTTGCACACCGCCTGCAGCATCCGGCGCTGCGCCGCATACGGCCCGGACATGCCCGAATGCGCATCACGGTAACGCGCGCCGGGTGTGGGCATATCGACGGTGAATACCAGCGTGGTCACGCCCGCTGCCTGGGCGCGCTCCAGCGCATTGCGCATAAAGCCGCGGTCCTTGAGCACATAGAGCTGGAACCAGATCGACTGCGGGCTTTGCGACGCCACCTCTTCAATCGGGCACACCGACACCGTCGACAGGCAGAACGGGATGCCCTTGTTGGCCGCCGCCTTGGCCGCCTGCACCTCACCACGTCGCGCGTACATGCCGGTCAGGCCCACGGGGCTGAGAATCACTGGCATGGCCAGCTCCTGGCCGAACAGCGTGGTCTTGAGGCTCAGGTTGTCGACATTGCGCAGGATGCGCTGGCGCAGGCTGATCTCGGCCAGGTCCGAACTGTTGGCGCGCAGGGTGTGCTCGGCGTAGGCGCCGCCGTCGATGTAATCGAACAGAAAGCGCGGCAGCTTGCGTTTGGCGGCTGCACGGTAGTCGGCGGCGGACGAGATGATCATGAACGGGTTCTCCACAGAGCTGGGTCGCACCACCATAAGCAAAAAGCTGGCATGATAAAAACAACTTTTATTACTAATACCCAGTCGCTATAGGAATACCGATGAACCTGAGAACCGTGCGGGCCTTTGTCGAAGTGGTGCGCCAGGGCGGTTTCTCCCAGGCGGCTGAGGTGGTGGCCCTGACTCAATCCACCGTGAGCAAGGCGGTCAAGACCCTCGAAGACGAGCTCGGCACGCCGCTGCTCAATCGCCTGGGCCACCGTAACGAGCTGACGGCCGCCGGCGAAATTGCCTACCGCCGCGCCCTGGTACTCCTCGCCGAGCACAACGACCTGGTGGCCGAGATCAACGACCTGCGCGGCCTCAAGCGCGGCGTGCTGCGCATCGGCCTGCCGCCGGTGGGCTGCGGCGTGCTGTTTGCCGCTATGTTCGCGGCATACCGCAGCCGCTACCCGGAGATCGAGATCGAACTCACCGAATACGGCAGCAAAAAACTGCGCGAATGTCTGGAAGCCGGGGAGGTCGACCTTGCCGCACTGCTGTTGCCGGTGGACGAAGCCTTCGACTACCAGCCAGTGCGCAATGAACCGCTGATGGCGGTATTGCCCATCAGCCACCCACTGGCCCAGCGCAAACACATCGACTTCACCGACCTGGCCGATTCACCGTTCATCTTGTTCGAAGCCGGCTTCGCCCTGAACGCCAAGATCCTCGCCGCGTGTGAGCGCAAAGGCGTCACGCCCCGAGTGACCGCGCGCAGCGGGCAAATCGACTTTATCGTTGACCTGGTCTCAGCCGGGCTGGGCGTTGCGTTTCTGCCGCGCATGCTCGCGCTCAAACATCAACACGCGGGTATCGCCTTGATTGCGTTGGACGAACCACACACCGACTGGCATATCGCCCTGGCCTGGCGGGCCAGCGCACACCTGCCACCGGCGGCGCGTGCGTGGCTGGATCTGGCCAAGGAAATGGCCAGCCCGGTGTAGCGGGCTGCGGCCGTAATTTGCAGGAATTCGTCAAAATGCTCCTCAATGCTTGACTTCTTCTTTTTAATCAGTAACATACGGCGCATTCCGCGATAGCTCAGTTGGTAGAGCAAATGACTGTTAATCATTGGGTCCCTGGTTCGAGTCCAGGTCGTGGAGCCAGATAGAGAAAAGCCTGCAGAGATGCAGGCTTTTTTTTGCCTTGGATTTTTTGAAATTTTTGTTAAGTGCATGATTTTAAAAAAACATAATTTTCAAACTGAACCTGATTTGTTTCACTTTTGAAACAAATTTGTACATTTTATTGACGCCATCAAAGTGCCATCCTAGAATCGCCGCCCATTGATAGCACAACGCTATGTAGAGGGATCTAGACATGTGGCGTTTGGAACGCCGGACCAGGTTTTGCCTGCTGTCCGTTTTTTTCTGCCTGGGCACCGCCGGATTAGCGCACGCCGCGCCCCCGCAGAGCACCCCCGGCATCACCGACCTGATCCGCGACCGTCAGGACCGCCTGCTCGAAGAGCAGCAGCGGCGCCTCGAAGAACTCAAGGATCTGCCCG
>NZ_VBVZ01000504.1 GCF_005863185.1 Pseudomonas edaphica | reverse complement strand
ACGGTGAGGGTGCGAGCGATCAGCGTGGTATCGCCCAAAGCGCTGGCGATGCGGATGGCGACATCGAAGCCCTCGGCCACCAGGTCAACGAATTTGTCGTCGCAGCACAGCTCAAGTTCGATATCGGGATAACGCTTCTGAAACCCCGGCAGCCAGTGCGGCAAGTCCAGCGTGCCCACCACCAGCGGCACACTGACCCGCAACAGGCCTTCGGGGCGCTGATGCCCCTGTGCCATGGCCTGGGTAGCTGCATCGAGGCTGTCAAGAATATCGACACAGGCTGCGAAGTACTGCTCCCCAGGGCCGGTCAGGCTGAAACGTCGGGTATTGCGGTTGATCAACTGAACGCCCAGTTCAAGTTCCAGCTGCTGCAACTGCCGAGATATCGTCGAGTGGGTAGTGTCCAGCCGCTCTGCCGCAGCAGAGAAGCCCTTGGCCTCGACAATGCACCGAAAGGCGCGCATGGCAGATAGCTGGTTCATGAAGCGGGCGTTACTCCAATGAGTGATCAGGCTGATCAGTGAACCGGCAAGGCGACGATTTGCGCGGTGGTCAGCACTGAACCGAAGGTGTCTTCGATCTCGGCCAGCGCCGAGTCATGCAGTTGGTCTTTGGTCACCGAACGCCCATTGGCGCGAGTGATGGCGCGGGTTGCCGTGGCGTCGGATGCTACCACAACGTAGTAGCCCAACGGCGTGGCGTCGCGGGCCGCAGCGGCGACACAGGCGTGGGTCATGAGGCCGGAAATGATCAGCGTCTTGATCCCGGCTTTCTTCAGCTGGGCATCAATATCGGTGCTGGCGAACACGCTGACGGTGGTTTTCTGAATAACCTTGTCCTGCGGGCGTGGCTGCATCAGCGGATGGAAATCCACGGTCTTGCCATCTTTGGCAAATACTGCGGCGCCATTTGGAGCGATGTGCTGCACGTGGATCACCTGGATGTGTTCCTTGTCTGCGAAGGCAATCAGGCGCTGAGTGTTTTCCAGGGCTTTCATGCCATCCGGGATCGGCATGCGGCCGGTGTAGTACTCATTCTGGAAGTCGATCACCAACAGTGCGGTGGTCTTGGCGTCCAGTTTGTCAGTTGGCTTGGCACCGAACATGGCGCGAATGGTTGGGTGTGGGTTAGCCGGTGCCTCGGCGGCGGCAGCAAACTGGCCGAGGCCCATTATCAAGCCCAGGCCGATGACGGCAGATTTGAGCAGCTTGGGCAGAAGGCGGCTCGATGGAGTGGCGAATGTGCAAGTCATGATGCAGTCCTGTTTGACGAGTTGAATTAGGGTGCTGAAAGGCCGACCGTTAGCGCACAGACAAGCCGATGACCTGGGACGTGGTCAGCACGTCACCAAAAGTGTCTTCAATTTCGGCGAGTGCCGAGGCATGCAGTTGGTCCTGGGTCACCGACTCACCGTTGGCGCGAGTAATCGACCGGGTCGCCGATGCATCGCTCGCGACCACGATGCCGTAGCCCAACGCCGCACCATCACGGGCCGCACCCGCGACACAGGCGTGAGTCATCAAGCCGCAGATGATCAGGGTACGGATGCCCTGGTGCTGAAGTTGGTTGTGCAGGTCAGTGCTGGCGAACACGCTGACGCTGGTCTTCTGCACCAGTGTGTCTTGAGCGCGCGGCTGCATCAGTGGGTGGAAATCGATGGTGTTGCCGTCCTGGGCAAACACTGCGGAACCGGCCGGTGCGAGGTGCTGGATGTGAATGACCGGGATCTTGTGCTGGTCGGCGAATTCGATCAGAAACTGGGCGTTATGTAACGCGGCGCCGCCGTCGGGGATCGGCATTTTGCCGTTGAAATATTCGTTCTGGAAATCGATGACCAGCAGTGCGGTGGTGGCTGGGTCAAGCTGGGTGACGGGTGTTGCGCCAGACATTGCGCGGATGGTCTGTTGAGAGGGGTTGGTCATTTGTGCGTTTCCTTAAACCGTGACGGGGTGAGTGGCGTCGAGTTTAAGGAGACTTCTATGTTTGAATAACGCACATAACCAAACAATACATGTGCAAAAACCGCACAAAAAAAAACAGAAAAATAAACCAACTTGCACTCAACGAGAAAGCGACGGCTTTCAGACCGCCGCACCTATCGAGCGTGCGAGCCATCTATCAAACTCGTATTAGAATGTGTAACTCACACTCATCACAACGTTATCCCTATCCCGCAACGCGTTTTGTTGCCCAGCCCCCCAAAATTTGTTGTAGGCCAGCTCACCTTCTACACTGTTGTAATACTTACCTTTGAGACCGGCCGTGTAGACTTGACGACCTTCAATAAAGTTACCAGCCTGACTAGAGTTACCCTTGAAATCATTTTTGTAAACTATAAAAGGGGATAGGCTGAATTTGGCAAAAACCTCATCCCATGTACCACTTAACATCAGTGTATACCCGTACGCATCTCGGTAGATTTGTGCTTTCCGACCGCCAACAGGATACCCTACATTCTGGCGTCCGGAATAATGGCGGGTAGATCCATCGTACGCTGTATAGGTCAGGTCACTTCCACGATAGTGCTCCGAGGCCAGTTCAAATACCGCATAGCTCGAATCGAAACCGAACACTGGCCCAAAGAACTGCATCGCCCCCAATGAAGTATTATATGTCTGAACACGAGTAGAGTTGTCGATCACACCGTCTCGAGTGAGCGAACGGCCTGCGACCAGTGCCGTCCCGCTTTTTGCACCAAAGGCCCCCGAGTTGTCAGCAAACTGAGCCCCTTGCGCGGCTATATCGCTTATAGCATCATCGGTCGCGGCCACGCCGATTACATTATTGGGACGATAGGCTATTTCACCGAACAATAGTGAGCTTGCAAGTTTGGTTTTGAAGCTGAAGCCATACATCTGGATGTTCTCAGCATACGCACGGTTTGCAACAAGATTGCCCAAAACATCCACAGTTGCCATACCACCCGCCAAGGCGCCGCACGCTGTTCCAGCACAGAGTGGTGTGCCCCCTGATGCTCCGCCTAGTGACTTGGCCAGTTGCTGAATATCAACACCTTGGTAGCCCGGAAACTCGCCTCGTACGGTAGGGAGTTTGGCATGGTAGTTGACGAAGTAAGCGCCAAATTCTGTCGAATGCAGATGTTGAGCTATGTATTTAAATGACACCCCCCACTGACCATTGTCTTTAGCGTTACGATCACCCGCTATGCTCGCTACTCGAAAATCATTCCCGGAGGCATAGTTCTGTCCTCCAGCCCCCTGGTAAAGCCCAGATGCCTTGACGGCGTTCAACTGGCTGGTATTCCCTACGGTCCCTGAGCCGAGTGCAGAGTAGGCACCGAGCACAGGTGCAAGAGCTGCGTTGGAGCTATAGGCGACCTTGCCACCATCCGAAAACAAATCCGTTTCGGAGTAGTAGGTGCCTACCGGGCTGAACTGGGTTTTTGCCCAATCGATTTGATAAAAAGCCTCCATCGATAAGTGCTCAGACAACCCCACCCCGAACTTCAACGCATTTACCGGCGTCCAACTTTCCTTATTCAGCGATCCCGGGAGCCTATAACGAATGACATCAAAGGGATTAGCAATGTTTACCCCACCGGCATAAAACATGCTCGTGCCCCAGGCAATAACCTGGTGACCAAAGCGCGCGGTGACAGGCACTCCCTCTACATCCCACTTACCATACACGTAAGCATCCAAGAGTTCGACATCGCGCCCTGCCTTGTTCCTGACCGCGTTGCCAAACGTGTTGTCATTCGGATAACGTTGGCTGCGCTCGGCTGGGGTATTGTTGTCATAATAATCGTTATGACCACTCATTATTTGGGTGTCGTAGAAGGCAGAGCCACGCACAAACACACCATAGTTTTTGTAGGCGACATCCAAGTCAGACGTGATTTTATAGACCTCGGAAACCAACCCTGTATTAAAGTTGCGGCTTCCATCATCCGCATTTAAATCTCTGTTATTTTTATCGCGACCTTGTACGCGCCAAAGTTCACCGTAGGAAACGGTCGTGATGAGGGTGCCAGAAATCTCGTTTTCCATTAATTTGAATTCTGCCGCCTGCCCTCCCGTCAAAACAAGAGTAGCGGCGGCGCCGGTTAAGAAGCGCGCACTTTTAGTCCTACTGCAATGCCACAGGGATTCTTTTTCCATACACTTACACCTTGCTTTTGTTTTTATTTAGGGTGATTTCATTTCGAAACGGCATCGTTCAGCCGCGGCGATATTTGCCTGCCTCTGATTTACTTGAGGTGAACGACACGTGTACCAGGCTGATCGCGTAAGCTTGACAATACGCGGACACCAGCCCTTGAAAATTTGCAAACTCGGCCAATAATTGGACCGAACAATTATTCACGCAGGACGTTACGGCATAGTTGGGCTCGATAGGCTATTTTCCGCCTGGACCAACATCACACTTTGGGGCGATGACAATCCAATACCCATTTCTTGAAGGCGAGCCAGCAGGATAAATAACAAGTCGCTACGAATAGCAGACACCGAACGTGGGCTATTCACATAACCGCTGACACCGATAATCAGCCCTTCTCTGGCTAAATCCTTGAATGTTACTGAAGGTGCGGGGGTATCAAGAATTGACTCGTGTGCTGTAAACGATTGCATAAACAATTCGCGAACTTTTATCACATCGGTATCGAGCGGCACCG
>NZ_VBVZ01000503.1 GCF_005863185.1 Pseudomonas edaphica | reverse complement strand
TATTCAAGGATTTCGCCATGAAGCGCCTGATCTCTTCCCTTGCTGCGCTCGTCGCGGTCGCTTGCCTCGTTAGTGCCTGTGGTCAAAAAGGCCCGCTGTACCTGCCCGATGACAGCAAAGACCCGAACGACCAGGCACAGTCGTCGCAGAAAGCTGCGAAAGCGCATAAGCACGACACTTACTAAGGGAACATCATGGACGCTTTTAACTACCGGGACGGCGAGCTGTTCGCGGAAGGCGTGGCGCTGTCCGCGATTGCCGAGCAGTTTGGCACCCCGACCTATGTGTACTCGCGTGCGCACATCGAAGCCCAATACCGCTCGTTCACCGACCCACTGGAAGGCGTTCCACACAGGGTGTGCTACGCGGTCAAGGCCAACTCCAACCTGGGTGTACTGAATGTCCTGGCGCGTCTTGGCGCTGGTTTTGACATCGTTTCCCGTGGCGAGCTGGAACGTGTTCTGGCTGCCGGCGGCAAGGCTGACAAGATCGTCTTCTCGGGCGTCGGCAAAAGCCGCGAAGACATGCGCCGCGCGCTCGAAGTGGGCGTGCATTGCTTCAACGTCGAATCCACCGACGAGCTGGAGCGCCTGCAAGTGGTCGCCGCCGAGATGGGCGTTCGCGCGCCGATCTCCCTGCGCGTCAACCCGGACGTCGATGCCGGCACGCACCCGTATATCTCCACCGGTCTCAAAGAGAACAAGTTCGGCATCGCCATTGCCGACGCCGAAGACGTGTACATCCGTGCCGCACAGCTGCCGAACCTGGAAGTGCTGGGTGTCGACTGCCATATCGGCTCGCAACTGACCACCCTGCCTCCGTTCCTGGACGCCCTTGATCGCCTGCTGGCGCTGACCGATCGCCTTGGCGAGTGCGGCATCTACCTGCAACACATCGACCTCGGTGGTGGTGTGGGTGTGCGTTATCGCGATGAAGAGCCGCCGCTGATCGCCGATTACATCAAGGCTGTGCGTGAGCGCACCGAAGGCCTCGGCCTGACCCTGATGTTCGAGCCGGGCCGTTATATCGTTGCCAACGCCAGCGTGCTGCTGACCCAGGTCGAGTACCTCAAGCACACCGAGCACAAGGATTTCGCCATTGTCGATGCAGCAATGAACGACCTGATTCGCCCGGCGCTGTACCAGGCATGGATGGACGTCACTGCCGTAACCCCGCGCGAGGGCGAAGGCCGCGCCTACGATATCGTCGGCCCGATCTGCGAAACCGGCGACTTCCTGGCCAAGGATCGTCAGCTTGCGCTGGAGGAAGGCGACCTGCTGGCCGTGCATTCGGCCGGTGCCTACGGGTTTGTCATGAGTTCCAACTACAACACCCGCGGCCGTGCCGCCGAGGTGCTGGTGGACGGTGATCAAGCGTTTGAAGTGCGTCGCCGCGAGACGGTAGCCGAGTTGTTTGCTGGCGAAAGCCTGCTGCCGGAGTAAGCCATGCTGCTGCGTTTTACCAAGATGCACGGGCTGGGTAATGATTTCATGGTCCTGGACCTGGTCAGCCAGCACGCGCACATCCTGCCTAAGCACGCCAAACAGTGGGGCGACCGGCACACCGGCATCGGTTTCGACCAGTTGCTGATCGTCGAGGCGCCGAGCAACCCGGAGGTGGATTTCCGTTACCGGATCTTCAACTCCGACGGCTCCGAAGTGGAACAGTGCGGCAACGGTGCGCGCTGCTTTGCGCGCTTTGTGCTGGACAAACGCCTGACTGCCAAGCGCCAGATTCGTGTCGAGACCAAAAGCGGCGTGATCGAGCTGGACATTCGCAGCGACGGCCAGATCAGCGTCAACATGGGCGCGCCACGCCTGGTGCCAGCGGATATTCCGTTTCAGGCCACCGAGCAGGCCGCCAGTTACGCGCTGGATGTAGAAGGCAAAATCGTCGACATCGCTGCCGTCTCCATGGGCAACCCCCATGCCGTACTGCGGGTCAACGACATCAACAACGCCCCGGTGCATGAGCTGGGGCCGAAGATCGAGCATCACCCGCGCTTTCCGGCACGGGTCAATGTGGGCTTTTTGCAGGTGATCGACCGTACCCGTGCGCAACTGCGTGTATGGGAACGCGGCGCCGGCGAAACCCAGGCGTGCGGCACCGGTGCTTGCGCCGCAGCCGTCGCCGCGATCAGCCAGGGGTGGATGGATTCGCCCCTATTGATCGACCTGCCGGGTGGGCGTTTGTCCATCGAGTGGGCAGGGCCTGGCCACCCGGTGATGATGACCGGGCCGGCCTCGCGTGTATACGAAGGACAGGTCCGTCTATGAGTGAGCCAAGCTAATGACCGATAAGCCTCAAGTACCCGCCCAAGCAACCCCAAGCGAAAGTCTGGAGGCCGCTGCTGTCGCGGCGTACCTTGAGGCTAATCCGGACTTCTTCGTCGAACACGAAGAACTGCTGCCCGCCCTGCGCATCCCCCACCAGCGTGGCGATACCGTGTCGCTGGTGGAGCGGCAGATGAAGATCCTGCGCGAGCGCAATATCGAAATGCGCCATCGGCTTTCACACCTGATGGATGTGGCCCGCGACAACGACCGCTTGTTCGACAAGACCCGCCGCCTGATCCTGACCCTGATGGACGCCAACAGCCTGGAAGAAACGGTCATCGCCGTGGAAGACAGCCTGCGCCAAGACTTTCAGGTGCCGTTTGTCAGCCTGATTTTGTTCAGCGACAACCCGATGCCGGTGGGCCGCTGGGTCAGCGGCAGCGACGCTCAAACCGCAATCGGCGGCCTGCTCTCGGAAGGCAAGACCATCAGCGGCACCTTGCGTGAACACGAGCTGGATTTCCTGTTTGGCGCCGAACAGCGCAAGCAGATCGGCTCCACCGCCGTAGTCGCCCTCAGCCATCAAGGCTTGCACGGCGTGCTGGCGATTGCCAGCCGTGACCCTGCGCACTACAAAAGCTCGGTGGGCACGCTGTTCTTGACCTACATCGCCGAAGTGCTGGGCCGCGTCTTGCCCCGCCACACCACCACCCTGCGCGCGGTGCGCTAGCCATGGAACGGCAACTGGACGCTTATTGCGCTCACCTGCGCAACGAGCGCCAGGTGTCGCCTCACACCCTGGAAGCCTATCGACGGGACCTGAACAAGGTCCTGGCGTACTGCGAAAAACAACAGATCACCAGCTGGAAGGCGCTGGATATCCAGAGCCTGCGCAGCCTGATCGCGCGCCTGCACCAGGCGGGCCAGTCTTCGCGCAGCCTGTCGCGCCTGCTCTCAGCGGTACGCGGCCTCTATCACTACCTCAACCGTGAAGGCCTGTGCGACCACGACCCGGCCAATGGCCTGTCGCCGCCCAAGGGCGAACGGCGCCTGCCCAAGACCCTCGACACCGACCGCGCCCTGCAACTGCTGGACGGCGCCGTTGAGGATGACTTCCTGGCCCATCGTGACCAGGCGATTCTTGAGCTGTTTTATTCCTCGGGCCTGCGTCTGTCGGAGCTGACCGGCCTGAACCTGGATCAGTTGGACCTGGCGGACGGCCTGGTACAAGTGCTCGGCAAGGGCAGCAAGACCCGTGTGCTGCCGGTGGGCAGGAAGGCCCGCGAAGCCTTGCAGCTGTGGTTGCCGCTGCGCCTGTTGACCAACCCGGCCGACGATGCGGTGTTTGTCAGCCAGCAAGGCCGACGCCTGGGGCCACGGGCGATTCAGGTGCGGGTCAAGGCGGCCGGCGAGCGCGAACTGGGGCAAAACCTGCACCCTCACATGCTGCGACATTCTTTTGCCAGCCATATGCTGGAGTCGTCCCAGGACCTGCGCGCCGTGCAGGAGCTGCTCGGCCACTCCGATATCAAGACCACGCAGATCTATACCCACCTCGACTTCCAGCACCTGGCGACGGTGTACGACAGCGCCCATCCACGGGCCAAACGCATCAAGGGCGGCGACTCATGAGTATCAAGCTGATCACCTTCGACCTGGACGACACGCTCTGGGACAACGTACCCGTCATCATCAACGCCGAGGCGTCGATGCGCGAATGGCTGGCACTTAACGCCTCCAAGGTTGGCGACTTGCCCCTGGAACATTTCGCCAGCCTTCGCCAGCAGGTGTTGGAGCGCCATCCAGAGCTTAAATATCGCATCAGCATCCTGCGTCATAAGGTCCTGATGCACGCGTTTGAAGAGGCGGGTTACCCACAGCCTGAGGCCACGCAGATGGCGGATGTGTGCTACGAGGCGTTTATTCACGCCCGTCACCAGCTCACTCCGTTCCCAGAAGCGGAGCCCATGCTAAAGGCGTTGCGCCAGCACTTCCTGCTGGGCGTGATCACCAACGGCAATGCCGATGTGCAACGCGTGGGGCTGGCGGATTACTTCCACTTTGCCCTGCGCGCCGAGGATATCGGCATCGCCAAGCCGGATGCGCGGCTGTTTCAGGAAGCCTTGCAGCGCGGTGGCGTGGATGCAAATCAGGCCGTGCATATTGGCGATCATCCTGGCGATGACATCGCCGGTGCGCAGCAGGCCGGGCTTCGCGCGGTGTGGTTCAACCCGACGGGCAAGGCGTGGGAAGCGGATAAGCAGCCGGATGTAGAGATTCGTAGCCTGACAGAGTTGCCGGGGCTGCTGCGCAGTTGGCAGTCACGCTGAAGATTCAAAGTGGGAGCTGGCTTGCCTGCGATAGCGGTGGGTCAGACAGAC
>NZ_VBVZ01000502.1 GCF_005863185.1 Pseudomonas edaphica | reverse complement strand
AAATCCACAGTACAGCCGATACGTTCCAGTTGCTCTTTCATCAGCACCTGGTTGACCGGGTTGTCTTCGGCCACCAGCACATTCAGCTCCAGTTGCAGATGCGTCACCGGTGGTTGCGGTAACGGTGCCTCCGATTCGCCAGTGATCGCCATCACCAACGCACGGCAAATGGACCCGACGCTGTTCTGGTTCACCACCACGTCCTGGCCGATAAACTGGGGCGTACTACTGAAATCATGCTGGGCGAAGACATTAATCGCGCCTGAGCTTGCCACCTCAACCTCTTGCGGCATGACCGTCAACACGGCATCAGGCGCTCCGCGAGCATCATCGCCCATCACGGTAGTGTGTGCCCCGTGCCACTCCAGCCAGGCGCAAAGGTTATCGGACAAGGTTGCATAGGGGGTGCGAACATCGATGCACTTGCCTAATAACTGTGGCAGTGAAGATTGGCGGGCCTCTAGAATTTCCAGGGCCAACTCGAATATGAAGGTACTGCCCTCGCCTAGTGCACTGTCCACGCTCAATGCGCCCCCCATCATCTGGCTGAGATGGGAGCAGATAGGCAGCCCGAGCCCGGTGCCGGCGACGGTGTGATGCTTGCTGTCAGCCTGGTAAAAGCGCTCGAACAGTTGCGCCTGCACCGCTTCAGACATCCCTGGGCCGCTATCGATCACGCACCATTGCAGGCTCACTTCGCCTGCGCAGACTCCGATAGGCGACAGGAAGACTGCGACATGCCCGCTCTGGGTGAACTTGATCGCGTTATTGAGCAGGTTGCCTACGATCTGCTGGATACGCATGCGGTCACCCTGCACAAGGTTCGGCACGCGCGGGTCAACGCAGCAGTAAAGCGCCAGCCCTTTGTTCGCCGCCACCGCCGAGAACCCGCGCACGGTTTCTTCAAGCATTTCCAGAGGCTGGAACGCCACGGACTCCAGAACCAGCTGGCCCGCTTCGATCTTGGACAGGTCGAGCACATCGCTGATCAAATGCATCAATACCGCGGATGAGCTATCGATTGTACGCAGATAACCACGTTGGCGTTCATCCAGAGAGGTCATGCCCAGCAGTTCAAGCGTGCCCAGCACACCGTACAACGGCGTGCGTAGTTCATGGCTCAGGGTGGCGACGAAGTTGCTTTTCTGCTCATTCGCCGCATCCGCCGCCTGGCGGGCGAGTAGCAACGATGCGGATGCTTCGCGGTGGGAAGAAATATCAGTGAAGGTACACAGCAACACGCTGTCGCCAAGATACTCGGTGGGTGTATAGCGCACATGCAAGACCCGCTGATCGAGCAGCAGGGAGCCTTCACCGGTAAGGGGTTTATCCTGCTCAAACAGCGGCCATAGCGCCATCATTTGTGCAAACTCGGTCGGCTCGCCCAACCATTGCGTATACAAACTGTTCTGCGTCACCAGTTCGATCTGCGGCCCCTTGACCACACACAAAGCCAGCGGCACCGTTTGCAACAAAGACAGGTTGAAGTCATGGTTGACCAATAACTCCCGAAAGTCATTACTCGCTGGCACCACGATGCGCCGTCGATACCATCGGATGACCGACCAGCCACTGATGATGCATAAGCCCAGCAAGCCGAGCAGTCCTAGCAACTGCCAACGTGCATCCAGGATCAGTTGTTTGTAGGGGATACGATACAGGGCCTGCCAGGCGCCCATGTCCCCGGCACTGCGCTTGATCAGTAGCCCTGAGGTAGTGAAATGGAAGCCGCTTTCATACTGGTAGATCTGTGGCGACTTGCCCCCCACTACACGCGTGCCGTCCGGCGCGGCGATGTCGACGTTGCTGTACAACGGCAGATCAAAAAACTGCTTTTCTATCCTTACCCCGGGTGCGTCAAATTCGTCCCAATACAGCAAGGTAGCGGCAATCAATTCCCTGGGTGGGCCCTTTCGCGCCCACTGATCCTCTTCGATGCGACCTGAGACATAGCCCAGTATTTGTTGAATGTCTTCACCGCCCAAAAAGAAATGACTAGGCCGCCAGCGCACCAACAAGTCACTGCTCAAGGGCGGTAGCTGACGCGCGGATTGCTTGACCTCATCCAATACCTGGGAAAAATTCAGCTGGCCTGGTTGAGACTGGGGGCTGATCGCAGGAATCGCGATGTCGAAATCGCTCGACAGATCAAACACGAACATTTGCGGCGACGCGAAGGTTGAACCGCTCCAGAAGTCGCCATACACATTCGCCAGCGCAACCCCAAGTTGCAGTTGTTGATCCCGCACCCCATCATTCGCATCAGCGGCTTTGATGGGTAGTGCCGCGGAAAACGTCGTCGCTACCTGGGATGCCTGGCCTTCATAAATACGCATGTTGCCCTGGATGGTCTGGTTGACCACATAGGCTCCAGGGCTAAATACCGGCTTGTATTCCAATTGGCTGCTGGCTTTGATGGCCCGTAGCAGAAATATTTCATGGTCGTAGGCTCGGCCCACAAAACGCATAAAGTGATAATCGACTTTGAGCACTTCCCCGCGAATGACCTTGTAGGTCACCCAATACCCGGCCACGGCGAAGAACACTAGTAACAAAAAAGACACCAACAAGCCGAAACCCAACCGAAGCGAGACTTTTTCAAGCTTGCCAACGCTCGATTGCCTATAGCGCATAAGCGATGCCATTTGCAGTGTTCATAAGCGGACTTCTGGCCTTTGAAAGTTCAGGTGCGGTTACCGAACAACCGTCTACTCGGGTGAGTCTATAGGCTTTTCATTAGTCAGTAAGATTAGTCCTACGTATCCGCTCGAAAGAGCTGACGTTTATGGTTACTCACATCCTGCAAAATTGACTCATGGTCATCCCTTGCAGGGCATTACATGAAAACCTCAGCCGTACTCAGCCTCAGTCAGGCAGCCCCCCCAAAGTTTCTAGAGCCAGACGCACAGGCGCTGCGCCAAGGGTTGGCGGATCACGCGTTTGTGGGTTTCTACCAACCTCAGCTTTCGCTGAAAACGGGCACGATTTGCGGCTTGGAAGTGCTCGCGCGCTGGCGGCACCCCGAGAAAGGCCTGCTGACGCCCGGGTATTTCCTGCAAGCACTGGAGCATCACGACCTGATGGATGAGCTGTTCCTGCGCCTCTTCGAGCAAGGGCTGATCCTGCGCCAGAAACTGGCCAGCCTGAACCTGCCATTGACGATGTCATTCAACCTTCAGCCGTCTCAACTCAGCAACCCCATACTGAGCCAGGCGATTAAAGTGCTGCTGCGTGCACATGAGTGCCCTGCCCAAAGCATCATCCTCGAGATCACCGAAACCGGCACGCTCAATCCGTGCAGTGTCGCCATGAACAACCTGTTGCAACTCAAGCTGCTGGGCTGCGGTTTGTCCATGGATGACTTTGGCACCGGTTTCTCGTCACTGGAGCGCTTGTGTGATGTGCCTTTCACCGAGCTCAAACTCGACGCCGGTTTCGTACACAAACTCGACACGCACTCGGCCTGCACCGCCATTGTCGCCCATACCGTCAGCCTGGCAGCCAGCCTGGGTGTGTCACTGGTGATCGAGGGTGTCGAGACCCCGGCCCAGCTCAAGCGGCTCAAAACCCTGGGCGTATCCATTGTGCAGGGATATGCCATCGCCCCGCCGATGGCGGATACCGCGCTGCTGCCTTACATCCTTGAATACATTGCGGACTCACAGGTAGTGCTGACGTCAGTCTGAACCCCATTCACAGCGTTTACTCCCCCACCCGCCACGTCCGTGGCCGACCTTGAGCCGGCCAGCGCGGCGTACTTTGCATTTTGCAGTCAGGTATACGTTTCATGTCCACGCTCAAAGCCTTCGTGGCTTTCTTCACCGTACTGCTGCCGGCGGTATCGTACGGCGCTGCCGCAACGATACCCATGCCGCAACAGCCCCTGCACTTGCTTAGCCAAGTGAGTCAGGAACCACAAAAGCTGCAATTACCGGAAGCCGACTGGGCCTGGTTGCGCCAACGGCGTGCCCTCAGCCTTGGCGTGGTCGCACCGTTCACCCTGCCCTTCGACATGGTCTACGGCAACGGTGATTACGAGGGCATCAGCGCTGACGTGGCGACAATGCTCAAGCAACAACTGGGCCTGGATATCAAAGTCGTCGGGTTTGCTGACCGTGGGCAAGCGATGGCCGCCTTGCGAGCCGGCGAAATCGACTTGATCAGCCGGTCCAGCGACTATGATCGCGACTCTTCTGACACGGTGGTGACGCTGCCGTACAGCGTCAATGCCCCCGTACTCTATCAACGCCAGGACAGCGACATTGCGGTTCCCTCAGATCTCAATGGGCTAACCGTAGCAGTCTCCAAGGACTACCTGCCATACGCGCTACTGACCGACCGCTATCCTCATGCACAGTTTTTTACCTACGACACCACCGCGCAAGCCTTGGCCGCCGTCGCGTTCCAGAGCATCGACGTGTTTTTGGGCGACTCGGTAACCACCCACTACCTGGTCAACCATAGCTTTTTCAGCTATCTCAAATTTATCCAGTTTGTGAAAGTCGACGCAGGCGGCTATGGGTTTCTGCTCAAGCAGGAAGATCAACGCCTGCTACGCATTCTAAATGCCTCGCTGACCACATTCGGCCAACTGCGCATGAGCTACCTGATCAAGCGCTGGACCGGCGGCGGCACGGTAATGCCGGACGATAATGTGC
>NZ_VBVZ01000501.1 GCF_005863185.1 Pseudomonas edaphica | reverse complement strand
CTTGTAGGGTGTAAATACTCAACGTGGCGAGCGCGGGGGGATTTGTGGCGAGCAGGCTGTTGTGGCGA
Organism: Pseudomonas edaphica; assembly: GCF_005863185.1. Taxonomy (GTDB): domain Bacteria; phylum Pseudomonadota; class Gammaproteobacteria; order Pseudomonadales; family Pseudomonadaceae; genus Aquipseudomonas; species Aquipseudomonas edaphica. Next base: position 4,592 of record NZ_VBVZ01000501.1, on the reverse strand, counting down.
GCGGGCTTGCCCCGCGTTGGGCTGCGAAGTGGCCCCAAAACCAGGCGCTTATGTTTGCCTGAAAAAACGCGGTGACTGTATTAGGGCCGCTTCGCAGCCCAACGCGGGGCAAGCCCGCTCGCCACAACAGCCTGCTCGCCACAAATCCCCCCGCGCTCGCCACGTTGAGTATTTACACCCTACAAGTGCGCTAAACCGCAATCGCCCCCGCCCGCCCCGGCTCCACCACAAACGACTTGAGGGTCGACACCGTGGCGTTGGGATCGCGCGGGTCAGTTATCACCCGAAAGTTCGTCAGCATCTTCTGAGCCGTAAGCTCTACCGACACATACCCACGCTGGCGGCTGTCGAAAAACTTCACATGCGGATTAAGCGGCAGGATCTTGCTGAACGCTTCAAAGGGCGGGCCATCGGAGGTCACCGAGCTGCCGACAAACTCAGTGGCGATCACTGGCGAGTCCGGGTTGTTGGCGTCGGCGTGCAGGTCAGTGGTCCAGAACGAATGGATATCACCGCCCCAGAACACCGGGTTGCTGACCTTGTGACGCCCGATGGACGCCAGCATGCGTGAACGATTGGCCACGTAGCCGTCCCAACCATCGGTCCAATGGCCCACCTTGTGGTTGCTCAGGTCGCGCTGGAGCAAGGGCGCCACCAGCAAGTCCTGGGCGATCACATTCCACTGTGCCTGCGACTGGGCAAAGCCCTGGTCCAGCCAGGCTTCCTGTTGCCAACCCAGCATGGTGCGGCCGAGATCACGCAGGTCGCTGCAAGTGTTGGCGGCGATATGCCCCTGATGGCTGCCGTTGGCCTGGATGCAGGGTTGCTCGGAGCGATACTGGCGCCCATCCAACACATGGAAGCGCGCCAGCCGACCGTAATCCAGGCGCCGGTAAATGCGCATGTCCGGCCCCTTCGGCACACTGCTGGCGCGCAGCGGCATGTGCTCGTAAAACGCCTGGTACGCCGCCGCCCGCTGCTGGAGAAATTGCGCCACGGGAATCTTCGGGTCCTGGGACCAGCGGTTGGCGTAGTCATTCTGCACTTCATGGTCATCCCAGGTTGCCACGCTGGGGGCAGCCGCGTGCAGGGCTTGCAGGTCCGGATCGGTTTTGTACAGCGCGTAGCGGTTGCGGTAGTCGCTCAAGCTCACCGCGTTGCCGCTGCCGTGGGCCCGAAAGACTTTCCCCGAGTCGACGGCGTAAGAGCTGTCGTAAATGTAGTCCCCGAGAAAAAACACCAGGTCAGGTTGCTCTGCGGCTAAATGGCGATAGGCGCTGAAGTAACCGCGCTCCCAATGCGAGCAGGAAACAAACCCCAGCCGAGCCGAGGCCATCGCCTGCAAAGGTGGCGTGGTACGTGCCTGGCCCACCGGGCTCTGCGCGCCGAGGCCTTCGAACTGGTACCAATACGGCCGGCCCGCCGCCAGCCCGGCCACTTCAACATGCACCGAATGGGCGAACCGCTCAGTCGCCAAGACTTCGCCCTGCTTCACGATGCGCGTCATCGCCGCATCACTGGCCACCCGCCAACGCACCGGCACCGCGCGCTTCAACCCACCGCTGCCATCGGCTGCATTGAACAACGGCGCCAGGCGCGTCCAGATCACAAAACCATCCGGCAGCGGGTCGCCCGAAGCCACGCCGAGGGTGAACGGGTAATCCACCCCGGCACTGCGCGCAAATGGGCTGAGGATTGAAAACGCGGTAGCGACCGCCAGCCCGCTAAGGACTCGCCGACTGCCTTGGTCCACTGCGTCATTCACAACGCGCGCTCCCAGTCCTCACGCACGGTGGCAAAGCCCAGCAGGTCTTCGTACACGCCATTTTTGAGAAACGCCTGACGCAGGCAACCCTCGTAGCGCAGGCCGATTTTCTGCATGACCCGCGCCGATTCCTTGTTGCGGCCAAAGCATTGGCTGCCGACACGCTGCAGCCCAAGCTCGGTGAAGCCAAAACCCATCATCACGCTCGCCGCCTCAGCGGCATACCCCAGGTTACGCGCATGCGCCGCGACCCAGCCGCCCAAATGCCCTGCGTGATGACGAGCGTTAAGGCGCAGGCTGACCATGCCAACCAACTCACCGGTTTCACGCACATGCATGCCCAGGTTCAACAACTCGCCCGCCCGATATTTGTCTGCGGCCCCGGCAATAAAACTCTGTGCAGTTTCCAAGGTATAGGGCGACGGAATGTTGGCCGTGTTGTCAGCGATTTTCGGCCCGTTGGCGAGCATGAAGAGCACCTCGGCCTGGTCCATTTCCAGCGCCCGCAATAGTAGTCGCGGGGTCGACAATTGAGGCAGTGCAGTGGGCATACGCGGCAGCTCTTCAAGTAAATTTCCCCAGAATGTACTGCCTTCGTGTCAATTGCATTACGTCATGAAACCGCAAGGTAAAATCTCTGAAAGACGCGTCCTAGAGCCTTTAAAACGTCAATTAAAGTTAACCATTCGGTCATTTTTGGTTGTTAGCGTGTCGCCCCTAATTCAACGACGGGGTAACAGAATGAGAACCTGGGATGAACCCAAGAAACGCAAGGCACATATCGAGTTGATCCCCATGATCGACGTGATGATGTTCCTCCTGGTGTTTTTCGTACTGGTGAGTTTGAACGTGATCCCCGCACTCGGCATGAAGACCCAACTGCCCAGCGCCAGCAGCTCGCAGCAACTCAAGCCGCAGAATAAATTCATCCTGACCCTGGGCCTGGAAGGCCAGTTGCAACTCGACGGCAAGGACCTTACGGTCGATGCGTTGGTGCCGGCACTGAAGGCTGCAGAAAAGCCTGATACCAAGTCGACCATCATCGTCAACAGCGACAAAGGCGTAGAGGTTTCGCGCCTGGTGGAAGTCATGGACACCCTGCGCCTGGGTGGCTTTACCTCCGTGTCCATTGCCACGCGTAAGTCTTGATCATGTATGTACTGTTTCGTGCGCGTCAGCTGCTGGGCAGTGTCCCGGCCCTGATCGCCCTGGTGCTGATTGCACTGGGTATCCAGTCCCAACCGTTGAAAATCCAGCCGCAGTACGACGAGTCGGCGGTCGAGCTGGCCCTGGTCGAACCCGAGCCCGAAGTGGTTCCCGAGCCTGTGGTCGAGCAAGAGCCGCCACCGCCGGTGATCGAGGACGAAGAAGCCGAACCGGCCCCGCCGCCACCACCGCCCAAACCCTTGCCAAAACCTGAACCCAAGCCCAAGCCGGTGCCCAAACCCAAGCCCGTGGTGGCCGCCAAACCGACTCCCACGCCAGCGCCAGTCGCACCAGTGGCGGCCAAGCCGGTACAGGCCGCTGTCGCGCCGACACCCGCGCCGCCCGCGCCACCGGCACCGCCCAAAGTGGATGGCCAGGCCCTGGAAGGCGGTTACCTCAAGGGTCTGCGCAACGAGCTGGACACGTACAAGCAATACCCCACCGGGCGCCAGGCGTCCCTCGAGCGCCCCAGTGGCGAGGTGGTGGTGTGGTTGATGGTGGATCGACAAGGCCGCGTCCTTGATGCCGGGATCCAGACCCCGGCGCCGAGCATGCTGCTCAATCGGGCCGCTACCAATAGCCTGCGCCGCATCAAGCAGGTCAAGCCGTTCCCCGAACAAGCCTTCGGTGGACGTAACGAGCAACGCTTCACCGCCACCTTCAACTACAGCGTGCAATAAGCACCGACACCAGGACGACAGTGATGAGGTTCACACGTATTCATCTGGCACTTGTTGCCGCGACGAGCATGACCCATGGAGTGGTCATGGCTGATACCAGTGACAGTGACGTCGGCACGATCGGAGTTCAGGGAGGCAAGGCAACCGCGGGGGGCGGTTACATGGTCCAGGAAGAGAGCGCCAAGGGCCGCTCGACCATCACCAAGGAAGCGTTGGACAAACAAACCGCCACCGGCAACGCCATCGACAAGCTCAAGTACACGCCGGGTTTGAACATCTCGAGTGAGGACAACACCGGTCTGTCGGGCTTTCGCTTCACCATGCGCGGCATGAACTCCGACCAGGTCGGTATGTCGGTGGATGGCATGCCGATCAATGACTCCGGCAACTACGCGCTGTACTCCAACCTGCTCGGCGATCCGGAAAACATCGACCAGATCTTCGTCACCCAGGGCTCGTCGGAAGCCGACGGCCCGCACATCGGCTCCAGTGGCGGCAACATCGGCATCGTGACGATTCGCCCGACCAAGGAAACCGGTGCGTTCGTTAAACAAGTGGTGGGCAGCAACGCCACCCGCAAGACCTTTGCGCGCCTCAACACCGGCGAAGTCAACGGCCTCTCCAACTGGCTGTCGGCGTCCCACACCGAAGGCCAGATGTGGCGCGGCTCGGGCGCGGTGCGTGCGGACAAGGTGGAGTGGAACAGCTTTTTCGACGCCGGCAACGGCAACACCGCCAACCTGATCCTCAAGTACCACGAGCAGGACAACAACAGTTACAGCCAATTGACCAAGGCGCAGTTCCAGCAGTTCGGCCGCCAGTATGACCCGTACCCGGCCAAGCCGGCGCTGGGCTCCAACGGCAAGATCAGCAGCTATTACGACCTGGCACAGAACCCGTTCCAGACCTTCACCGCCGTGCTCAACACCCAGTACAAGCTG
>NZ_VBVZ01000500.1 GCF_005863185.1 Pseudomonas edaphica | reverse complement strand
TGTGGGAGCTGGCTTGCCTGCGATAGCGGTGGGCCAGCTGAGAATGGGCCATCTGATACACCGCCATCGCGGGCAAGCCCGGCTCCCACAGGTTGTGCGGTGCCTGGACTGGAACACAGGGCAAAAAATGTGGGAGCTGGCTTGCCTGCGATAGCGGTGGGTCAGCTGCAAATGTGCTACCTGATACACCGCCATCGCGGGCAAGCCCGGCTCCCACAGTTGAACTGTGGTGTTTGGTGGGGAGCTGGCTCAGGCGTGGATCGAGTCGAGCATGCGCTCCAGCATGGCATCACAGCCTGCCAACTGTTCAATACTCACAAACTCATCCGGCTTATGCCCCTGGTCCATGCTCCCCGGCCCGCACACCACCGTGGGTATGCCCACCGCATCAAACAACCCACCTTCGGTGCCAAACGCCACGGTGCCGAAGTCCCGCGAGCCACTGAACGCTGCGATCAACTCCGCTGCCTGGCTGCGCTCGTCGGTGACTAATCCCGGATATGCCGACAACTCAGTAAACCGAATCGCGCTCTGTTTACTCACGGCCTGCATACGCGGCAACACCTGCTGCATGGCATAGGCTTGCAACTCCTCAGCCACTTCACCCGGGTCCATCGACGGCAATGCGCGCACTTCAAAATCAAAGCGGCAGTCGGCAGGCACGATATTCAAGGCCTTGCCGCCCGTAATCACGCCGGTCTGCACCGTGCTGAACGGCGGGTCAAACCGCGGGTCCTGCTGCTCGCGCAGCCGCTGGCCAATGCGCCCCAGTTCGCCAATCAACTCGGCGGCATGCTCAATCGCATTCACCCCATAGGGCGCATACGCCGAATGGCACGCCTCGCCATGCACATCACAACGCATCGCCAGTTTGCCCTTGTGGCCGAGCACCGGTTTCAGTTCGGTCGGCTCACCGATAATGCACAGCATCGGTTTCACCGGCCGCTGCTCCAGCACTGCGAGCAACGAGCGCACGCCCAGGCAGCCGACTTCTTCGTCGTAAGACAGGGCGATATGCACCGGGATACGCAAGTTGGCTTTCACCAACGCTGGCACCAACGCCAGCACACAGGCGATATAACCCTTCATATCCGCCGTGCCGCGGCCAAACAGCTTGCCGTCGCGCTCGGTCAGCGCAAACGGCGGCACAGTCCACGGTTGGCCGTCCACCGGCACCACGTCGGTGTGCCCCGACAGCACAATGCCCGGCAAATGCGCCGGGCCGATGCTGGCGAACAGGTTGGCCTTGCTGCGTTCCTCGTTGTAGACCAGTTCGCTGGCCACGCCGAAGCCTGCGAGGTAATCGCGCACAAATTCGATCAGCAACAGGTTGGACTCGCGGCTGGTGGTATCAAAGCCCACCAGCGTCTGCAGCAGTTCGCGGCTGCGGCTCATCGCTCGTCTCCGGCCACGCCGTAGCCCGGCGAGCGGTCGGGGGCGAGGGCGCGGTCGATGTAGTCCTGCACTTGCGGGCGGTAGGCATCCCAGAGCTTTTGCAGTTCGGCGATGGGCTGTTCATCGGCCCAGTCCACGCGCAGGTTGATGATCGGCCAGGTCAGTTCGCCCACCACCACCAGCGCGGCGGAATGCACCGGCCCGGCTTCGCCACCGGCGTTGATGGCGGCGTGCATCGCCGCCAGCAGTCGATCGGCGAGCTGGCCTTCGCCGTGTTCGAAGGCATGCACCATCGCTTCGATTACTGCGCGGTCGGCGAGCATATTGCCCGCCGCCACACACTGTTCGCCCGACACGGCATTGTGGGTGCCGAGGGTTTCGCTGCCACTGAAATGCACACTGCGGCCCAGGTGATCAATCGCCGTCAGTTGTCGGTATTGGCTGTAGCCGTTGCTCGTCAGGGCTTTGTCGACGGCGGCCGCAGGATCGAGGCCTTGTTCCAGCAGGTCGAGCACGTCCGGGCCGAGGGCCGGTAACGTGATGTTCTGGGTCGACACTGCGCCCACGCCGGGCCGCAGCCATGGGCAGCGGGCGCCCACGGCGATGCTCGAGGAGCTGATGGCGATGCCCAGTTGGCCGGTGTCCGCGCAACGGGCGACGATTGAAAAGGTCATGGGCAGCTCCTTATTCGGGGATCACGGCGATCACGTCAATTTCCATCAGCCACTGTGGCTGGCCCAGGGCCGACACCACCAGCCCGGTGGAGATTGGGAACACGCCCTTGAGCCACTTGCCGACTTCCTGGTACACCGGCTCACGGTAGCGCGGGTCGATCAGGTAGGTGGTGGTCTTGACGATATGGCTCAGGTCGGAGCCGGCCTCTTCGAGCAGTTGCTTGACGTTTTTCATCGCTTGCTCGGCCTGGGCGCGCGGGTCGCCAAGGCCAATCAGGTTGCCATCAAAATCGGTGCCGACCTGGCCGCGCACATACACGGTGTTGCCGGCACGCACGGCCTGGCACAGGTCGTTGTCGAGGCTCTGGTTAGGGTAGGTTTCCTTGGTGTTGAACATGCGGATGCGAGTGTGAGTAGGCATCAAAAAAACTCCGAAAAAAGTGATCAGGCAAGGACCGGCGACGGGTGAGCAACCGGTGCGGCTTCGCGGTATTCAAGGTATTGGCGCTGGATGGCGATGTGGTCGGCCACGTATTTGGCGTCATGCCACACGCCCCAGATAAACGACGAACCCCGGCGCGACTGCCACGGCAAACCCAGGAAGTAGATGCCCGACTCGCTGGCCACACCGCGCTGGTGCTGTGGCTTGCCAGCGGCGTCAAACGCATCGACTTTCAGCCAGCTGTAATCCACGGCAAACCCGGTGGCCCAGATGATCGAGGTGATACCGGCCTTGGCCAGGTCCAGCTCCAGGATCGGGTTTTTGATGCACTCGGCATCCGGGAATACGCGGCGCGCTTGGGGCTCCACGGGCAGGTCGAGGCCGTTGCGCTCGATGTAGGCGTCCGCCGCATCCAGCAAAGCCAAGTAGTTTTCGTCGCCACGGGCCAGGTTTTCAACCAGGTTGGCTTGGAAGCGCGCGACGTTGCCGTCGAAGGCTTGGGTGAGGCCGACCAGGGTCATGCCTTGCTGGGCGAGCTCACGAAAATCGATGGTCTTGCCGCCGTGGGCGCCGCTCACGGCAATGGTCACGTGCTCGCGACCGGGTTTCATCGCGGCCTGGTCCCACTCACCCAACACGCCCAGCCACCAGCAGAAGTCTCGGTTGCGATAGGCACGCGGCGGGCGGTCGTGGGCACCGACCGACAGGTACACCTGGCGCCCGGAACGCTGCAGCTCATCGGCAATTTGCACGCCGGATGAACCGGCGCCCACCACCAGCACGGCGCCGGCGGGCAGTTGTGCGGGGTTGCGGTAGTCGGCGGAGTGGATCTGGTGCAGCGCGCTGTCTTTGGGCGCGATGGCCGGGATCACCGGCTTCTGGAACGGCCCGGTGGCGGCGACTACACGGTTGGCTTCGATCACGCCTTCGCTGGTGTGCACGGTAAAGCCTGGGCGGCCCACGTTACGCACCACAGAGGTCACGTCCACGCCGGTGCGGATCGGTGCATTGAACTTGCGGGCATAGGCTTCGAAGTAATCGGCCACGCGCTCTTTTGGCGCAAAACCATCGGCGGCGACGTCATCAAATTCCAGGCCGGGGAAGCGGTCATGCCAGGCCGGGCCGTTGGCGACCAGCGAATCCCAGCGCCCGGTGCGCCAGCGCTCGGCGATACGGCTGCGCTCCAGCACCAGGTGCGGCACGCCTTGCTTGCTCAGGTGCTCGCTCATGGCCACACCGGCCTGGCCGGCTCCCACTACCAGTGTGTCTGTTTTTGTTATGGCTTGAGTCATGTGTCTGTCCTTGCGTAATGCAGTTGGATTCAGCTTGGGCATGGCTTCAAGGCTAGGGGGAGGGCGTTTTTTAATAAAATATTATTAAGCTTTGGAGTGAGCATAAATATCGGATGCAAGCTCACCCTATCGGGTGATTTCGAGGACGGAGCGGGTGTGTGACCATCCTTGCAGTTCTTTGAGCGAGGCTTCGACGTGGAAAACGACCGGCTTTCTTCTGCGCAATGGTTCGAACAGATGGCCCTGGTGACCGATAATATCGGGCAATCGGGGTTCGCTGCCGCCTTGTTCGATGCCCTCGGGTGTGTGCAGCCGATACAGGCCACGACGCTGTATTTTTACCCGCGCGGCGGCATGCCCAGTGCACTGTTCGAGCTGGATGGGCCGTGGTTGCCGCAAGGCAATGTGCGCCAGTACCTGTCGGGCTTTTACTTGCTCGACCCGTTTTACGACGCCTGTGTCGAAGGCGTCAGTTCAGGCTGCTATGCCTTGGCAGACGTTGCGCCTGACCACTTCGAGCTCAGCGAGTACTTCCAGTCGTTCTACCGGCACTCTCAGCTCGAAGACGAGCTCAATTACCTCCTGCAGTCGAGCAAAGGCTCCAGCCTTGCGGTGTCCCTGGCGTTTACGCAAAAGCTCGACGCCGCCACCATCGCGCAATTCAAGCGCATAACCCCTTGGGTACTGGCCGTGCTGGGCAAACATTTTGTCGGCCTGGATGCCCACGGCGCACGCTTCGAAAACCTGCTGGAGCAACGCATTCACGCGGCATTGAACAACTTCGGCTCGTCGATCCTGACCGAGCGTGAATGCCGCATTGCCCAACTCATTTTGCGTGGGCACTCCACCCGCTCGCTGGCCG
>NZ_VBVZ01000004.1 GCF_005863185.1 Pseudomonas edaphica | reverse complement strand
CCCCAGTTGCGTGGGTTGTCGTCCGGGTGGATGTAGCCGAAGGTGACCGCCGCAGTGCGGGTGCCAGCGTCGCGGCCAGACTCGATATCGCGCAGGTCATCGCCCACGAACAACACGCTGGCCGGGTCCAGGTCGAGCATCTTGCACGCCAGGATCAGCGGCTCGGGGTCGGGCTTGCTGTTCTTCACGTGGTCCGGGCAGATCAGCAGTGCCGAACGCTCGGCCAGGCCCAGTTGCTGCATGATCGGTTCGGCAAAGCGCAACGGTTTGTTGGTGACCACGCCCCAGACCAGTTTGGATTTCTCGATGTCTTCCAGTAACTCGGCCATGCCGTCGAACAGTTTGCTGTGGATTGCGCAGCCCTTGAGATAGCGCTCCAGGAACTCCAGGCGCAACGCTTCAAAGCCAGGGGATTCGGGGTCCATCGAGAAGGTCACGGCGACCATCGCCCGTGCCCCGCCGGAAATTTCATCGCGGATGTGCTGGGGGTTGATCGGCTCCAGGCCTCGGTCGGTGCGCATGGCCTGGCAGATCGCGATAAAGTCCGGCGCGGTGTCCAGCAAGGTGCCGTCCATGTCGAAGAGAACTGCTCGCAACTTCACAGGCTTACTCCTCGCGCAGGGTCTGGATCATGTAGTTGACGTCCACGTCGCTCGCCAGCTTGTAGTGCTTGGTCAGCGGGTTGTAGGTCAGGCCGATGATGTCCTTGACGGTCAGCCCGGCCTGACGGCTCCAGGCGCCCAGCTCGCTTGGGCGGATGAATTTCTTGAAGTCGTGGGTGCCACGCGGCAGCAGCTTCATGATGTATTCGGCGCCGATGATCGCGAACAGGTAGGCCTTGGGGTTGCGGTTGATGGTGGAGAAGAACACCTGGCCGCCCGGCTTGACCATACGGAAGCAGGCGCGGATCACCGAGGACGGGTCTGGCACGTGCTCGAGCATCTCAAGGCAAGTAACCACGTCGAACTGCTCGGGCATCTCTTCGGCCAGGGCTTCGGCGGTGATCTGGCGGTATTCGACGCTCACGCCGGATTCCAGCTGGTGCAGTTGGGCTACGGCCAGCGGCGCTTCGCCCATGTCGATGCCCATCACGGTGGCGCCGCGCTGGGCCATGGCTTCGCTGAGGATGCCGCCGCCGCAACCGACGTCCAGCACCTTCTTGCCGGCCAGGTTGACGCGCTCGTCAATCCAGTTGACGCGCAGCGGGTTGATGTCGTGCAGCGGTTTGAACTCGCTTTCGCGGTCCCACCAGCGGTGGGCCAGGGCTTCAAACTTGGCGATTTCGGCGTGGTCGACGTTGCTCATGGTGAATCCTCTAAATCTGATAAATCGGTTATTCAGTCCTGAACGGCGCGGTTCAAGACCTTCGTTATTCGCTGTGCCCGCTGATCCGTTGGCCCCAGGCGATGGCCGTGGCGGTCAACTGTTGTTCATCCATGCGGGTCAATCGCCGGTCGTCGAGCAACTGCTTGCCGGCGACCCAAAGGTGTTTCACACACTCGCGTCCGGTGGCATATATAAGCGTTGAGACCGGGTCGTAGATCGGTTGTTGCGCCAGCCCCGAAAGATCAAAGGCAACGATATCCGCCGCCTTGCCGACTTCGAGCGAACCAATCTCGCTGTCCAGGCCCATGGCACGCGCCCCGTTGAGCGTAGCCATGCGCAGGGCGCGATGGGCGTCCAGGGCAGTGGCCGAGCCGGCGACGGCCTTGGCCAGCATCGCCGCCGTGCGGGTTTCGCCCAACAGGTCGAGGTCATTGTTGCTGGCCGCGCCGTCGGTGCCGATGGCCACGTTCACGCCAGCCTGCCACAGACGCTCTACCGGGCAAAAGCCGCTGGCCAGTTTCAGGTTCGATTCCGGGCAATGGATGACGCTGGTGTTGCTTTCTACCAGCAAAGCCAGGTCGTCCTCGCTGATTTGGGTCATATGAACGGCCTGGAAGCGTGGGCCGAGCAGGCCCAGACGGCCCAGGCGCGCCAGTGGGCGTTCGCCGGTCTTGTCCACGGCTTGTTGCACTTCGAAGGCGGTTTCGTGCACATGCATATGGATGGCGGCGTCCAGTTCTTCGGCAATCACCCGGATTTTTTCCAGGTTGGCGTCGCTCACGGTGTAGGGCGCGTGAGGGCCGAAGGTGATCTTGATACGCGGGTGGTGCTTGAGGTCGCCGAACAGCTCCACGCCCTGGCGAATCGCCTCATCGGCGCTGCTGGCGCCTGGGATCGGGAAGTCGAGGATCGGCAGCGCGATCTGCGCGCGCATGCCGCTGTTGTGTACGCAGTCGCTGGCGACCTTGGGGTAGAAGTACATGTCCGAGAAGCAGGTGATGCCGCCCTTGAGCTGTTCGGCGATGGCCAGGTCGGTGCCGTCGCGCACGAAGGCTTCATCGACCCATTTGGCTTCGGCGGGCCAGATGTGTTTTTCCAGCCAGGTCATCAGCGGCAGATCGTCGGCCAGGCCGCGAAACAGGCTCATCGCCGCGTGGCCGTGGGCGTTGATCAAACCGGGGCTGAGCAGCATGCCCGGCAGCTCGCGCACTTCGCTGGCTGTCAGTTTCAAGGCCGCCGCCCGTGGCCCGATAAACGCAATGCGCCCGTCACGGATGCCCATGCCGTGCTCCTTGAGCACCACGCCAGCGGGTTCGACAGGTACCAGCCAGGTTGGCAGCAGCAATAAGTCGAGCGGGGCGGCAGTGGAGGTCATCGCAGGCTTCTTCCCAGGCAGCTATAAAAGAAGGGCGAAGTATACCCGAGCGTCCTGGCTGGCGGATCGCTATAATCGGCGGCTTTTGTTCATGAGTGCGGGGTAAGGGATGCGCGACCGACTGTTAGCTGCAGAGAAAGTGAAGGCCATCGATTGGCGTGATGGCGCACTGCACCTGCTCGATCAGCGTGCCTTGCCCTCGCGGGAAACCTGGGTGGCCTGCACTTCGGCGGCTGAAGTCGCCCAAGCCATTCGCAGCATGACTGTGCGTGGCGCGCCGGCTATCGGCATCAGTGCTGCCTACGGCCTGGTGCTGGCCGCCCGCGAGCGGATCGCCGAGGGCGGTGACTGGCAGGCGGCATGGGAAGAAGACTACGCATTGCTGGCCGATAGCCGTCCGACCGCCGCTAACCTGTTCTGGGCCTTGAAGCGCATGCGTGACCGCCTGGATCGGGTCAAAAAACACGCCGACCCGCTGGCGGTGCTGGAAGCCGAAGCCATTGCGATCCATGAAAGCGACCGCGAAGCCAACCTGGTCATGGCCCAATTAGGCCTCGAGCGCATCCGCAAGCACCAGGGCAACGCCCAGGCGATCCTCACCCATGGCAATGCGGGTGCCCTGGCCACTGGCGGCGTGGGCACGGCCCTTGGGGTAATCCGCGCAGCGTTCCTCGAGGGTTTGGTCGAGCATGTCTATGTCAACGAAACCCGCCCGTGGCTGCAAGGTTCGCGGCTGACCGCGTGGGAGCTGGCGGGTGAGGGTATCCCGGCGACGGTCAATGCTGACTCGGCCGGTGCGCATATCCTCAAGACCAAAGGCGTGACCTGGGTCGTGGTCGGCGCCGACTGCATTGCGGCCAATGGTGATGTGATCGGCCCGATCGGCACTTATCAATTGGCGGTGTGTGCCATGCACCACGGCGTGCGTTTTATGGTGGTGGCGCCCAGTTCGACGCTCGATTTGATGATGGCTACCGGTGATGATGTCAGCCTGGAAGAGCGTGATGCGGCGGAGTTGCTGGAGGTTAACGGTCAGCGGTTGGAGGTTGCGGCGTTTAATCCTGTCTTCGATGTGACGCCGGCGGACCTGATTGATGTGATCGTGACCGAAAAAGGCATCGTCGAACGGCCTGATACCGCCAAGCTGGCCAAGTTGATGTGCCGTAAGCGCCTGCATTGAGGGCTTTGGTGGCTGTTGGATCGCTATCGCAGGCAAGCCAGCTCCCACACTTACGGTGCTCGCAGGCCAACATGTGGGAGCGGGCTTGCCCGCGATTGGCCCTGTAAGTCAATAAAACCCTTGGATCCAGCCTCAAAAAACAGCACCCACCCCGCTCTGAGCCTCTCTCGTCCCCCTCAAGCCTGTCATCCGTCAAATTACTAGCCTCCATGCGCGTCAGGGGGATAGGTGCGTGGCGGCGATTGTGATAACATCCGGCGGTTTCCAGGGCCGCCCCGAGGGGTTGCCCATAACGTGCAGATCCGTGTCATAACTCGTTGATTTGTCGTAAGTCGTTGTCAGGCACTCTGCCAGCAACGGCGAGCTTCGTTCGTCCCATATGGATGTGACGAGGTTTCACCCGAAAAAGGAATCAGGCTTCTCATGGGCGAACTGGCCAAAGAAATCCTCCCGGTCAATATCGAAGACGAGCTGAAACAGTCCTACCTCGACTACGCAATGAGCGTAATTGTCGGTCGGGCACTGCCTGATGCGCGCGATGGCTTGAAGCCCGTGCACCGGCGTGTGCTGTTCGCGATGAGCGAGCTGGGTAACGACTGGAACAAGCCGTACAAGAAATCTGCCCGTGTTGTCGGTGACGTGATCGGTAAGTATCACCCTCACGGCGACACTGCGGTGTACGACACCATCGTTCGGATGGCCCAGCCGTTTTCCCTGCGCTACCTGCTGGTAGACGGCCAGGGCAACTTCGGTTCGGTCGACGGCGACAACGCTGCGGCCATGCGATACACCGAAGTACGCATGACCAAGCTGGCGCACGAGCTGCTGGCTGACCTGCATAAAGAAACCGTGGACTGGGTGCCGAACTACGACGGCACCGAAATGATCCCGGCCGTCATGCCAACCCGTATTCCCAACCTGCTGGTCAACGGTTCCAGCGGTATTGCCGTGGGCATGGCCACCAACATCCCGCCGCACAACCTCGGTGAAGTCATCGACGGTTGCCTGGCCCTCATCGACAACCCTGAGCTGACCGTCGATGAGCTGATGCAATACATCCCCGGTCCGGACTTCCCGACTGCCGCGATCATCAACGGCCGTGCCGGCATCATCGAAGCCTATCGTACCGGCCGTGGCCGCATTTATATGCGCGCCCGCTCGATGATCGAAGACATCGACAAGGTCGGTGGCCGCCAGCAGATCGTCATTACCGAACTCCCGTACCAGTTGAACAAGGCGCGTTTGATCGAGAAGATCGCCGAGCTGGTTAAAGAGAAGAAGCTCGAAGGCATCACCGAACTGCGCGACGAGTCTGACAAAGACGGTATGCGCGTGGTGATCGAGCTGCGTCGTGGCGAAGTGCCTGAGGTGATCCTCAACAACCTCTACGCCCAGACCCAGCTGCAAAGCGTGTTTGGTATCAACGTAGTGGCCCTGATCGACGGCCGCCCGCGCATCCTGAACCTCAAGGACCTGCTCGAAGCCTTCGTGCGTCACCGCCGCGAAGTGGTCACCCGCCGCACCGTGTTCGAACTGCGCAAGGCCCGCGAGCGCGGCCACATCCTGGAAGGCCAGGCGGTAGCGCTGTCGAACATCGACCCGGTGATCGCGCTGATCAAGGCTTCGCCGACGCCGTCGGAAGCCAAGGAAGCGCTGATCAAGATGCCGTGGGAATCCAGCGCCGTCGTGGCGATGGTTGAACGTGCCGGTGCCGATTCGTGCCGTCCGGAAACCCTGGACCCGCAATACGGCCTGCGCGACGGCAAGTACTTCCTGTCGCCGGAACAGGCCCAGGCCATTCTGGAACTGCGTTTGCACCGTCTGACCGGCCTGGAGCACGAGAAACTGCTGGCCGAGTACCAGGAGATTCTCAACCAGATCGGCGAGCTGATCCGCATCCTCAACAGCGCTGTGCGCCTGATGGAAGTGATCCGCGAAGAACTGGAAGTGATCCGTGCCGAATACGGCGACGTGCGCCGCACCGAAATCCTCGATGCGCGCCTCGACCTGACCCTGGGTGACATGATCCCGGAAGAAGAACGTGTGGTGACCATTTCCCACGGTGGCTACGCCAAGACCCAGCCATTGGCTGCGTACCAGGCTCAGCGTCGTGGCGGTAAAGGTAAATCGGCTACCGGCGTGAAGGATGAGGACTACATCGCTCACCTGCTGGTTGCCAACAGCCACACCACGCTGTTGCTGTTCTCCAGCAAAGGCAAGGTGTACTGGCTCAAGACCTACGAGATTCCGGAAGCCTCCCGCGCTGCCCGTGGTCGTCCGTTGGTCAACCTGCTGCCGCTGGACAGTGATGAATACATCACCACCATGCTGCCAGTCGAGGAATACACCGAAGGTCACTTCATCTTCATGGCCACCGCCAAAGGCACCGTGAAGAAGACTCCGCTGGAATCCTTCAGCCGCCAGCGCAGCGTGGGCCTGATCGCCCTGGAGCTGGACGAAGGCGACGTATTGATCTCTGCGGCCATCACCGATGGCGAGCGTGAAGTCATGCTGTTCTCCGATGGCGGCAAAGTGACACGCTTCAAGGAATCCGACGTTCGCGCCATGGGCCGTACCGCTCGCGGTGTGCGCGGTATGCGTCTGCCGGAAGGGCAGAAGCTGATTTCGATGCTGATCCCGGAAGAAGGCAGCCAGATCCTCACCGCTTCGGCGCGTGGTTATGGCAAGCGGACCGCCATCAGCGAGTTCCCGGAGTACAAGCGTGGCGGCCAGGGCGTAATCGCCATGGTCAGCAACGACCGCAACGGCCGTCTGGTTGGCGCGGTGCAGGTGCTTGATGGTGAGGAGATCATGCTGATTTCCGACCAGGGCACTCTGGTGCGTACCCGTGTGGCTGAAGTGTCGAGCCTGGGCCGTAACACCCAGGGCGTGACGCTGATCAAGCTGGCCAGCGACGAAACGCTGGTGGGCCTGGAGCGCGTTCAGGAGCCATCGGAAGTCGAAGGCGAAGAGCTGGAAGGCGAAGACGGTGCGGTGTTCGATGGCGAGGTGATCGCAACCGGCGATGACAACGTCGACGAGCCAACCCTCGATGCTGCCGCAGACGAAGAAGAACCGCAGGAGTAAGCGGACACACAGGGGGCGGATGAAGATTCGCCCCCTTGTTGTTTGTCCCCTTTGAAACACATGTCCTTGGTCTGGCTTCGATCCCTGTGGGAGCTGGCTTGCCTGCGATAGCATCACCGCGGTATCACTGCAACTACCGAGGTGCCTGTATCGCAGGCAAGCCAGCTCCCACAAGGGCTCTCGCCAGCGAAAGGCCGTTGCCGAACATGATTGCAGCCCCAACCAGATCAGAGTGAGATTGGATGTGAGCAAGAGAGCCTATAACTTCTGTGCCGGTCCCGCGGCGCTTCCTGAAGCAGTCCTGCAGCGTGCGCAGGGTGAACTCCTCGACTGGCATGGAAAAGGCCTCTCCGTGATGGAAATGAGCCATCGCAGCGATGAGTTTGTGTCCATCGCCACCAAGGCCGAGCAGGATCTGCGCGACTTGCTGGACATCCCTTCCAACTACAAGGTGCTGTTCCTGCAAGGCGGCGCGAGCCAGCAGTTCGCCCAGATTCCGCTGAACCTGCTGCCGGAAGACGGCACTGCCGACTATATCGACACGGGTATTTGGGGTCAGAAGGCGATTGAAGAGGCCTCGCGCTACGGTCACGTCAACGTGGCGGGCACCGCCAAGCCGTACGATTACTTCGCCATTCCCGGTCAGAACGAGTGGAAGCTGTCGAAAGACGCGGCCTACGTGCACTACGTCGCCAACGAAACCATCGGCGGCCTGGAGTTTGACTGGGTGCCGGAAGTGGGTGACGTGCCGTTGGTGTGCGACATGTCTTCGGACATCCTCTCGCGCCCGATCGATGTGTCCAGGTACGGCATGATCTACGCTGGTGCGCAGAAGAACATCGGCCCGAGCGGCATCCTGGTCAACATCATCCGCGAAGACCTGCTGGGTCGCGCGCGTTCGCTGTGCCCGACCATGCTCAACTACAAGGTCGCGGCCGATAATGGCTCGATGTACAACACGCCGCCGGCGTTCGCCTGGTACCTGTCGGGCCTGGTGTTTGAATGGCTGAAAGAGCAGGGCGGTGTTGCCGCCATGGGCAAGCTCAACGAAGAGAAGAAGCGCACCCTGTACGACTTCATCGACGCCAGCGGCCTGTACAGCAACCCGATCAACCTCACCGACCGCTCGTGGATGAACGTGCCGTTCCGCCTGGCCGATGACCGCCTGGACAAGCCATTCCTGGCCGGTGCCGACGCACGTGGCCTGCTGAACCTCAAGGGCCACCGTTCGGTCGGTGGCATGCGCGCCTCCATCTACAACGCTGTCGACATCCACGCGATCAACGCGCTGGTTGCCTACATGGCAGAGTTCGAAAAGGAACACGGCTAATGTCTGAGCAAGAACTCAAGGCCCTGCGTGTACGTATTGACAGCCTGGACGAGAAAGTCCTGGAGCTGATCAGTGAGCGTGCGCGCTGCGCCCAGGAAGTCGCCCGCGTGAAAATGGCGTCCCTGGCTGAAGGCGAAGTGCCGGTGTTCTACCGGCCTGAGCGCGAAGCCCAGGTGCTCAAGCGCGTGATGGAGCGCAACAAAGGCCCGTTGGGCAACGAAGAGATGGCGCGGTTGTTCCGTGAAATCATGTCGTCGTGCCTGGCGCTGGAGCAGCCACTTAAGGTGGCGTACCTCGGCCCGGAAGGCACCTTCACCCAGGCAGCGGCCATGAAGCATTTTGGCCACGCGGTGATCAGCAAACCGATGGCGGCCATCGATGAAGTGTTCCGCGAAGTGGCGGCCGGTGCGGTGAATTTTGGCGTGGTGCCGGTGGAAAACTCCACCGAAGGCGCGGTCAACCACACGCTGGACAGCTTCCTTGAGCACGACATGGTGATCTGCGGTGAAGTCGAACTGCGTATCCACCACCACCTGCTGGTGGGCGAGAACACCAAGACCGACAGCATCAGCCGTATCTACTCCCACGCCCAATCGCTGGCCCAGTGCCGCAAGTGGCTGGACGCGCATTACCCGAATGTCGAGCGCGTGGCGGTGTCCAGCAACGCCGAAGCGGCCAAGCGGGTCAAGGGTGAGTGGAATTCGGCGGCCATCGCCGGTGACATGGCTGCGGGCCTGTATGGCCTGACGCGCCTGGCCGAAAAGATCGAAGACCGCCCGGATAACTCCACGCGCTTCTTGATGATCGGCAGCCAGGAGGTGCCGCCGACCGGCGACGACAAAACCTCGATCATCGTCTCCATGAGCAACAAGCCCGGCGCGCTGCATGAGCTGCTGGTGCCGTTCCACGATAACGGGATTGACCTGACGCGAATCGAAACTCGCCCTTCGCGCAGCGGTAAATGGACGTATGTGTTCTTTATCGACTTCATCGGCCACCACCGCGACCCGCTGGTCAAAGGGGTGCTGGAGAAAATCAGTCAGGAAGCCGTGGCACTCAAGGTGCTGGGCTCTTACCCGAAAGCGGTTTTGTGAGGCTTTAACATGAGTGGCAACTTCCTCGCCCTGGCTCAGCCGGGCGTGCAACAACTGTCGCCTTACGTTCCAGGCAAGCCTGTGGACGAGCTGGCGCGTGAATTGAACCTGGACCCGTCGAAGATCGTAAAGCTGGCCAGTAACGAAAACCCGCTGGGCCCAAGCCCAAAAGTATTGGCGGCGATTCGTGAGGAACTGACTGAGCTGACCCGCTACCCGGACGGTAATGGCTTCGCCCTCAAGTCGCTGCTGGCCGAGAACTGCCGCGTCGAGCTGAACCAGGTAACCCTGGGCAACGGTTCCAACGACATTCTTGAGCTGGTCGGCCGTGCGTACCTGGCGCCAGGCCTGAATGCGGTGTTCAGCGAGCACGCGTTCGCCGTCTACCCGATCGTGACCCAGGCTGTGGGGGCTGACGCCCGCGTCATTCCTGCCAAGGACTGGGGCCATGACCTGCCGGCCATGCTGGCGGCCATCGACGCGCAAACCCGCGTGGTGTTTATCGCCAACCCGAACAACCCGACCGGCACCTGGTTCGACGCCCAGGCGCTGAACGACTTCCTGCAGGACGTGCCCGAGCACGTGCTGGTGGTGCTGGACGAAGCCTACATCGAGTACGCCGAAGGCAGCGACCTGCCGGACGGCCTGGACTTCCTGGCGGCTTACCCGAACCTGCTGGTGTCGCGCACCTTCTCCAAGGCCTACGGCCTGGCATCGCTGCGCGTGGGTTACGGCTTGTCCACCGCGGTGGTTGCCGATGTGCTCAACCGTGTGCGCCAGCCGTTCAACGTCAACAGCCTGGCGTTGGCGGCGGCGTGTGCGGCGGTCAAGGATGCCGAGTACCTCGAAGAAGGCCGTCGCATCAACGAAAGCGGCATGCTGCAGCTGCAGGAAGGTTTCCGTGAGCTGGGTCTGGGCTGGATTCCTTCCAAGGGCAACTTCATTTGTGTGGACCTCGGCCAAGTCGCCGCGCCGGTGTTCCAGGGCCTGCTGCGCGAAGGCGTGATCGTGCGCCCGGTGGCCAACTACGGCATGCCGAACCACCTGCGTATCACCATTGGCTTGCCGGCCGAAAACAGTCGCTTCCTGGAGGCGTTGGCCAAGGTTCTGGCTCGTGGTTGATGTCACTGCATTGCAACCTGCTGTGCCTATGATCGGTCGCCTGGTGGTGGTCGGCCTGGGGTTGATCGGTGGCTCCTTCGCCAAGGGCCTGCGTGAAAGCGGGCTGTGTGGCGAGGTGGTCGGTGTGGACCTTGACCCGCAATCGCGCAAGCTGGCGGTGGAGCTGGGCGTGGTGGACCGCTGTGAGGCAGAGCTGGCGCTGGCGTGCCAGGGCGCGGATGTGATCCAGCTCGCCGTGCCGATTCTGGCGATGGAGAAGTTGCTGGCCTTGCTGGCGGATATGGACCTTGGCCAGGCGATCCTCACGGACGTCGGCAGTGCCAAAGGCAATGTGGTGCGCGCTGCCAAACTCGCCTTTGGCGGCATGCCGGCGCGTTTTGTGCCGGGCCATCCGATTGCCGGTTCCGAGCAGAGCGGCGTCGAGGCGTCCAATGCGCAGTTGTTCCGTCGCCATAAGGTGATTCTGACCCCGCTTGAGCAGACCGATCCGGCGGCTTTGGCGGTGGTGGATCGTCTGTGGCGCGAGTTGGGCGCGGATGTCGAGCACATGCAGGTCGAGCGCCACGACGAAGTGTTGGCGGCGACCAGCCATTTGCCGCACTTGCTGGCCTTTGGCTTGGTGGATTCTCTGGCCAAGCGCAACGAAAACCTTGAGATTTTCCGTTACGCCGCCGGTGGTTTTCGCGATTTCACGCGGATTGCCGGCAGTGACCCGGTGATGTGGCACGACATCTTCCTCGCCAATCGTGAAGCTGTGTTGCGCACCCTGGACACCTTCCGCAGTGACCTCGACGCCTTGCGCGATGCGGTTGATGCGGGTGATGGCCATCAATTATTGGGCGTGTTTACCCGTGCGCGGGTGGCGCGTGAGCATTTCAGCAAGATCCTGGCGCGCCGGGCCTACATGGAAACCGCTGTGAACGCCGATGAGCAGACCTTTCTCGCCAAACCGGGCGGCCGCTTGAGCGGGCAGATCCGGGTGCCGGGCGACAAGTCGATCTCCCATCGTTCGATCATGCTGGGTTCATTGGCCGACGGCGTGACCGAAGTCGAAGGTTTCCTCGAAGGCGAAGATGCCCTGGCAACCCTGCAAGCGTTTCGTGACATGGGCGTTGTGATTGAAGGGCCGCACCATGGGCGCGTGACGATTCATGGCGTGGGTTTGCACGGTTTGCAGCCGGCGCCGGGGCCGATCTACCTGGGTAACTCCGGTACGTCGATGCGTTTGCTGTCCGGGTTGCTCGCGGCGCAGCGCTTTGACAGTGTGTTGACCGGTGATGCATCGCTGTCTAAACGCCCGATGAACCGCGTGGCCAAGCCACTGCGGGAAATGGGCGCAGTGATCGAGACCGGACCGGACGGGCATCCGCCGTTGACAATTCGCGGTGGCCAGGTGCTCAAAGGCCTGGACTATTCGATGCCGATGGCCAGTGCGCAGGTGAAGTCCTGCCTGTTGCTGGCCGGGTTGTATGCCGAGGGCAAGACCTCGGTGACCGAGCCTGCGCCGACCCGTGATCATACCGAGCGGATGTTGCGTGGGTTTGGTTATCCGGTTGCCGTGGCGGGGGCTACGGCGTCTGTCGAGTCGGGCCATGCATTGACGGCTACGCATATAGAAGTGCCGGGGGATATTTCCTCTTCGGCCTTCTTTCTGGTGGCGGCTTCGATTGCTGAAGGCTCCGAGTTGCTGCTGGAGCACGTTGGCGTTAACCCGACGCGCACTGGCGTGATCGATATCCTGCGGCTGATGGGCGCGGATATCACCCTGGAAAACCCGCGTGAAGTGGGCGGTGAGCCAGTTGCCGACCTGCGCGTGCGCGCCGCTGAGTTAAAAGGCATCGAGATTCCCGAGGCCCTGGTGCCGCTGGCGATCGACGAGTTCCCGGTATTGTTCGTGGCGGCGGCCTGCGCCAAAGGGCGCACCGTGCTGCGTGGCGCCGAAGAACTGCGGGTCAAGGAGTCCGACCGCATCCAGGTCATGGCCGATGGTCTGTTGGCCCTTGGCGTGAAGTGTGAACCGACACCTGATGGGATTATCATTGACGGTGGCCCGATGGGCGGTGGCGAAGTGCAATCCCATGGTGATCACCGCATCGCCATGGCGTTCAGCGTGGCCTCCCTACGGGCGGCCGCGCCGATTCGTATCCGTGACTGCGCCAATGTTGCTACGTCTTTTCCGAATTTTCTTACACTGTGTGCCCACGTCGGCATCCGTGTTGCCCAAGAGGCTCAATTGTGAATATCAAAGCACCGGTGATTACCATCGACGGGCCAAGCGGCTCGGGCAAAGGCACGATCGCCGGCATTCTGGCCAAGCGCCTGGGCTGGTGCCTGCTGGATTCCGGCGCGCTTTACCGCCTGCTGGCCTTTGCCGCACGCAACCATGGCGTCGACCTGACCAACGAAGAATCCCTGAAGCTGCTGGCGGCGCACCTTGATGTGCAGTTCGTCGGCGCGACGGAAGGTCATCCGCAGCGCATCATCCTTGAGGGTGATGACGTGACCGATGACCTGCGCAACGAACAAGTCGGCTCCTGGGCCTCCCAGGTTGCCGCTCTGCCGGCCGTGCGTGACGCATTGCTGCAGCGCCAGCGGGCGTTTCAGGAGCCGCCGGGCCTGGTCGCTGATGGCCGTGACATGGGTACCGTGGTGTTTCCCGAGGCGCCGCTGAAGATTTTCCTGACCGCCAGCGCCGAGGAGCGTGCTCGCCGCCGTTACTTGCAGTTGAAGGGCAAAGTCGATGGTGTTAGTCTGTCGAGTCTGCTAGATGAGATCCGTGCACGCGATGAGCGTGATACCCAGCGTGCGGTAGCCCCGCTAAAGCCGGCGGCTGACGCCATACAGCTGGATTCCACGGAGTTGTCCATCGAGCAGGTGCTGGAACGCATCTTGAGTGAAATCGCCATTCGCGATATCGCCGGGTGATCAAGAAGGCCGCAGGGGACCAGTCATAGTCCTGCGGTGGCTTCTTTTAACTGAAACTGACCCACACCGTCTGGGGTGTGGAGATGGGCGTATTCTTCGCCCTTATCAACAGGAATTAAAATGAGCGAAAGCTTTGCGGAACTCTTTGAAGAAAGCCTAAAAACCCTGAACCTTCAGGCAGGCTCCATCATCACCGGTGTTATCGTTGATATCGATTACCAAGCTCGCTGGGTAACCGTTCACGCTGGTCTGAAGTCTGAAGCTCTGATCCCGCTGGAACAGTTCTACAACGATGCTGGCGATCTGACTATCAATGTCGGTGACGAAGTTCACGTTGCTCTGGACTCGGTTGAAGACGGTTTCGGTGAAACCAAGCTGTCCCGTGAAAAAGCCAAGCGCGCTGAATGCTGGATTGTTCTCGAAGCAGCCTTCGCAGCTGAAGAAGTGGTCAAGGGCGTTATCAACGGTAAGGTTAAAGGCGGCTTCACTGTCGACGTTAACGGCATCCGTGCGTTCCTGCCAGGTTCTTTGGTCGACGTTCGTCCTGTGCGCGACACCACGCACCTGGAAGGCAAAGAACTCGAATTCAAGGTCATCAAACTCGACCAGAAGCGCAACAACGTTGTCGTTTCCCGTCGCAGCGTCCTGGAAGCAGAGAACTCCGCCGAGCGTGAAGCTCTGCTGGAATCCCTGCAGGAAGGCCAACAAGTCAAAGGTATCGTCAAGAACCTCACCGATTACGGCGCATTCGTCGATCTGGGTGGCGTCGATGGCCTGCTGCACATTACCGACATGGCTTGGAAGCGTATCAAGCATCCTTCCGAAATCGTCAACGTTGGCGACGAGATCGATGTCAAGGTTCTGAAGTACGATCGTGAGCGTAACCGCGTTTCCCTGGGCTTGAAGCAGCTGGGCGAAGATCCATGGGTTGCTATCAAAGCTCGTTACCCAGAAAGCACTCGCGTAACCGCGCGTGTTACCAACCTGACCGACTACGGCTGCTTCGCAGAGCTGGAAGAAGGCGTGGAAGGCCTGGTACACGTTTCCGAAATGGACTGGACCAACAAGAACATCCACCCTTCGAAAGTCGTACAAGTCGGCGACGAAGTGGAAGTTATGGTTCTGGACATCGACGAAGAGCGTCGTCGTATCTCCCTGGGCATCAAGCAGTGCAAATCTAACCCATGGGAAGATTTCTCTGGCCAGTTCAACAAGGGCGATAAAATCTCCGGCACCATCAAGTCGATCACCGATTTCGGTATCTTCATTGGTCTGGACGGCGGCATCGACGGCCTGGTTCACCTGTCCGACATCTCCTGGAACGAAGTGGGCGAAGAAGCTGTTCGTCGTTTCAAGAAGGGCGACGAGCTGGACACCGTTATCCTGTCGGTTGACCCAGAGCGCGAGCGCATCTCCCTGGGTATCAAGCAACTGGAAAGCGATCCGTTCTCCGAGTACGTTCAAGAGAACGACAAAGGCGCAATCGTTAAAGGCACTGTGAAAGAAGTTGACGCCAAAGGCGCCATCATCGTTCTGGCCGACGATATCGAAGCGACTCTGAAAGCCTCCGAAATCAGCCGTGACCGCGTTGAAGACGCGCGCAACGTTCTGAAAGAAGGCCAGGAAGTAGAAGCCAAGATCATCAGCGTTGACCGCAAGAGCCGCGTGATCCAACTCTCCATCAAGTCCAAGGACGAGATCGAAGAGAAAGAAGCAATCCAGAGCCTGCGCGACAAGCCAGCTACCTCTGACATCGCTTCGGGTCCGACCACTCTGGGCGACCTGCTGCGTGCACAAATGGAAAAGCAGAACTAAGTTCTGTCAGACCATAGAAAAAGGGCGACTTCGGTCGCCCTTTTTTGTGCCTGAAATTCGTTGAATCAACAAGTTAGAACCAAGGCGTGCAGCCCAGTGTCAGAGCTGACTATAGTTCTTAACAAATGCTCCGCTGTGTTGTTGTTTCAATAAGGATTTGAATGAACAGGCTTATCGTTTTATTTGCAGTGGTGCTGCTGGCAGGCTGTACTGCCACCAGTGCCAAAACCCACGCCAAGCGCGGCGTCAGCGGCATTGAGATCGACTGCTCGGGCCTTGGCAGCAACTGGGACAAGTGTGAGAAGCGCGCTGCCCGGGAGTGCAAGATGCAGGGCTACAAGGTCATCACCCGATCCAGTGATGCCAAGGACGAGGAGGGTGACTATCTGTTCGGCTGGAACCCTGCCGGCGCTGTCACTCGTACCATGTTGGTGATCTGTAATTGAGGGGGTCAAGCATGTGTTCCGGGTATCCGTTTATGCTGCAGATAAGTTGGCAGGTGGGCTGTTCAAATTCACCAAGTCATGCTAAAACCTTCGAAGCGCTTTTCCTAGCTGCTTGAAAAAGAAGGGAAAAATATGACGAAGTCGGAGTTGATCGAACGAATTGTCACCCATCAAGGGCTGCTTTCATCCAAGGATGTAGAGCTGGCTATCAAGACTATGCTTGAACAGATGTCCCAATGCCTGGCTACCGGGGATCGGATTGAGATCCGTGGTTTTGGCAGTTTCTCCCTGCACTACCGTGCACCGCGAGTGGGTCGCAACCCGAAAACCGGGCAATCCGTCAGCCTTGACGGCAAGTTTGTGCCTCACTTCAAGCCGGGCAAGGAATTGCGCGATCGAGTTAATGAGGATGAAGACGAGGTTTGATACTCGTGAGGGAGTGGGCATGAGTAGATTGACGCGTGTTATTGCAATGCTGGTAGTGTTGGTGCTGCTGCTGTGCATCGTGGCATTTGTGCTGGAAAATCAACAGTCGGTTTCTCTGCAGTTCCTGAGTTGGACAGCCCCGCAGTTACCAATTTCTGTTTTCGTAGTGCTCGCTTTATTGGTCGGAATGCTTGTTGGCCCACTGATGGCCTGGGTTGCCAGGGCGCGGCGCAAGACTCGAGTTTGATCCTGGCCACTATTGATGAGTGGAAGGAAGGGGAGGCGATCGCCGCCCCTTTGCACTGGTTCAATTCGGTTCTTTCTCTCCAGCCCTGAACTTTACCGCCAACGCTATCAGCGGCAGATAGGCCACCAGCAGTCCCAGAAAGCCATCCACCGTGCCGTTGCCCACGAGCAGCGCCATAGGTAACAGCCATCCAATGTTGATTGCCGCTACCACCAGGGTAACGGGTGCGTGTTTACCGAACTGGCGAGAAGCGAACTGGTAGGCGTGGCTGCGGTGGGCCTCATAGACTTTGTCGCCTCTGAGCAGGCGGCGCAGCAAGGTCCATGTCGCATCAGTGATAAACACACCCAGCAGGATCAGCCAGCTCCACAGTAGCTGCGGCGAGACCCAGGCCGCTTGCAGCGACAGCACCCCCAGCGTGATGCCGAGGAACCCGCTGCCCGCATCGCCCATGAAGATACGGGCTTTTGGGAAGTTCCAATACAGGAAGCCAACCACTGCAAACGCCAGTAATAACGGTGTAAACGCGATCAGCTCATGACCTGTTAGCCAATAGAGCAGCGCACTGCCAAGGCATACACAAATAGCCTCGACGCTGGCTATTCCATCAATTCCATCCATGAAGTTATACAAGTTCAGCAGCCATACCAGGTAGACCGCTGCCAGCATATGGCCGATCCAGCTCAAGTCGACGGCGAATCCCGCCACCACCAGCGGCGGCAGGCCACCGATCCAGAACAGTGCCCATGCCGCGGCTATAAAGTGCCCTAGCAGGCGCCAACGTGCGCTGATATGGCCATGGTCGTCCAAAAAACCCAATACCGCGATGCCGGTCCCGGCGCCGAATAATGCGTACGTGAGTGGCCATGTAATCAGGCCAAGGCTGGCAGTCAGCAATAGCGCTAACAGAAAGCTGACGACGATCGAGACACCACCGCCCCTGGGCGTAGGCACGACGTGCGAGCTGCGCGCATTCGGGATGTCGATCAGGCTTCGAGCCAGAGCGTAATGACGCAAGGCCCCCGTTAAAAGGAGTGCGACAATCGTCACAGCCGGTAACAACCACCACATATTCATTTAGTTTGCCGTTCCAAAAAGTGTTTACCTGTTTTACTCAGTGCCTGGTCAACGCTGCTCGGCGGTGTCCAGCCCAGCAGTTCGCGGGTCTTGCCAATATCGACCTGCAGGGAGCCGCATAGCCTTTGAGCGAGTGCCCGGCGACCCAGCGCAGTGG
This sequence comes from Pseudomonas edaphica, assembly GCF_005863185.1. Lineage (GTDB taxonomy): Bacteria > Pseudomonadota > Gammaproteobacteria > Pseudomonadales > Pseudomonadaceae > Aquipseudomonas > Aquipseudomonas edaphica. The sequence goes on along the minus strand of NZ_VBVZ01000004.1, from coordinate 19,087 downwards.
CGCCGGTTTGCAGCAACCAACTCGGCACAGGTAGCAAGCGTGCGGGCTTGTTCAGAGCCGTTCCCATTCGACGCAAAAGCGCTGTGGTCGAGAGGTCCTCCCCGTCACTGACCAGGAAGGTTTGATTGGCGGCAGCGGGGTGCTCGGTGCACGTCACAATCAAATCAATCAAGTTGTCCAGGGCAACCAGGCTGCGTCGATTGTTCACGGCGCCAAAGGGCAAGGGCAGGCCTTTATGCAACCAGCGCATCATGCTCAGGAAGTTCGCTTGAACGCCGGGTCCGTAGACCAATACGGGACGAATGATCACCACTTCCATGCCAGTTTCAGAAGCCAGTTTTCGCAGGCCTTGCTCTGCTTCCTTTTTGGAGATGCCGTAAGGGTCGGTAGGGGTTGTGGGACCGTCAGCCGTATACGGCGCGCCAGTCGCCGTGCTCTCGCCATTGACCTTGATCGAGCTGATAAATATAAAGCGCTTAACCCCGGCAGCCGCCGCTTGGCGGGCCAGGTTTAAGGTGCCTTCGACATTGATCCGCCGGTATTCGGCAAGTGGATCGGTGGATGCGTCACTCATGACATGGACCCGGGCGGCCAGGTGGATCACCGTTTCTTGGCTCTCGAGCAACAGCTGCCAATCCTGATCGTCGGATAGCCCGCCGATAAGGCGCTGGTTGACGCGCGTATCAAGATCGGCCTTGAGCTCGCGTACAGCAGCGGTAATCGAGTGCTGGCGTTTAAGCAGTGGCGCGATTAACCCGCTACCGACAAAGCCACTCGCTCCCGTCAGGAGGATTTGCATAATCAAGGAGTTCCTGTGAGTGAAAGAACATCTTTCGCCATTTCGCGCATGATGCGGCCACGCGCGAAACGCTCGACGAAGGCATGGCGCGGGCGCGTCATAATATTGAGAGTCTTGAAGGACTGGATCCCTGCGGCGGCGTCACACGGCGCAAACACGGCAGCGTTTTCAATATGTTCAGAGACAAAACTGGCTGCGTAACCAGAGATGCCCGCCCAGATCGGTTTGCCCAGTGCAGCGTATTCAAAGACTTTTGATGGCAAGACTTTGCGGAAGGCGTCGTGGTCGTTCAAATGCAGGAAAAGCACATCCGCCGACTGATAAGCCTCGATCAATTGTTCGCGCTTGACCGGTTTCAAGAGTTCAACGTTAGTACAGGCGTGAGTGACAATTGCTTGTTTTAAAAGCTCGATCCGGCCTCCGTCGCCGATCACACGGAATCGCACCTTCCCTTCAAGTTGTTTGGCCAGTTGGGGGATAATGTTGTGCAGCCCCTGGCCTTCACCGATATTTCCCGCATAGACAATGTCCAGGATCGGGCTGGGCACCTTTTCTTCAGCGACGGGTTGCGCATCCAGGAATTCGCCATCGATGCCATTCGTATAGGTGGAGTAGCGTTGGTCGGGATAGCGTGATTTGAAGTAAGGAAGAAAACCTTCAGAGACCAGGTTGACCTTTTGCGCCGAGTGAATGGTAAAATGTTCAACCAGCGATAATAAGGGTTTAAGCAACCAGACTTTTTCTTTGGACAGCACATCCTTGATCGTGTCGACAAAGATATCGCGTATATCCAAGTAGAGCGGCGTTCGTTTTGTGCGTGCGATCACCGCTCCCAGCGTAGCGGTCATCAGGCGTGAAGAAGTCGCATAGACAAGATCGTAGTCTTGGTTTCGCACAATCTTGCGTGCAGCGTTGGCATACACCAGAAACGCTCTTGCTTGATCGACCATCCCGCTCTTGTGGCCAGGCAGGGCCACTCGGCGGATGGTGAGCCTCGGGTGCTTCTCCAGTTCCGGGGCTTGACTGCTGAAGGAGCTGTAGCGATTCGGCAGGGTTGTGATCAACTCAATATGGGCGTCTGCAGGGAGTTGCTCCAGAAGTGCGTCTACCAGTGCTGTCGTGCGGAATGAACCGGCTGACAGATCAGGCTGGTAGTAAAAGCTCAAAATCAAAAGTTTCACGTAAGCCTCACCAGGTTATGCGGGTGGTCAGTTTGTCTGTCGACATTTCAGCGACGATGCACTGATTGGGAACAGACTTGCCGAATTCCGGATGCCATGTGGAAGACACCACATTGATCCGGGTTGCGCCCTCTAGTGTCGCGACAGCGACCTGACCGCCGGGCAGGGTGATCGTTACCGTGTTGCCTTGTTGAGTGGTGCGGATATCAGGGTGTAAAAATAGCCTTGATACAGCTTGATCAAATGTGCCGGAGACGGAATCTATCACCTGTAATTCACCGGCCATCGCAACCCACTCGCGAACGTGCAGGTTTTTCCCCGGTAGACGCAGGTAGCCGTCATGGCTGCCACTGACACGTACGGTGTCGACTGTGTGTTCCAGCTTACCCACGCAGGTGCGTGCGCGTCGTGCGACCCTGAATCCGGCCCAGACTTCAGATGAGTTTTCACCGTTCACTTCTATTGTGTTGTGCGCTGCCGTGCTGCGTTGCCGTTGACGTTCCGCGTCTTCGCCGTATTGAGACGTTCCAGAGTTGACGAACACGCGCTGTCCAAACAGGCTGAGTTCGAAGCTCAGGGTGTCCGCATGGGTATGACCTGGCTGGTAATCAGGCGCAACCTGCGCAAGGTTCAACAATGCTTTGCACTGATCGCCAAAATTGATCGCCACGTAGCCACTTTCAGCCTGGTGTACAGCTGCAATCGTAGCGGTGGGCATGTCATTGGGCGCACGGCATCCCAATTCAAACGCGTACGCCTCTATATCGAGCAGTGTGGGTGCAATGCCGAATGCCGAGTCATTAAAGAACGCAATGCCACCATCCGGGTGCTGGAGGCTGCGTAACCAGACCAGGCCTTGCTCAATCTGGTGCTTCCATTGGTTTTTGCGAATGTTAAGTTCCGGCAGCTCGGAGTGAGTGGCCAGGTTCAGCAGGTCGCAGATGTCCCAAAGAAGAGACGCGTGGTACATGGGTGAAAGTTCGAAGTGCGCACCGTCCGCCAGAAACTGCTCCTTGATTTCCTCATCAAGGATCTTCAAACCCTTGGACAGCCAGCTGTCTGCCCGATCGCCGTTCAGAAAGCTCCCGGCAAACACCAGTGCCTTGCCATTCACGAACAAATGGTTAGCGAGAATGTGATATTCGATCTGTTCGGACAGCGCGTGGGCCTGTGTAGCCAGGCTGTCCAGCCAGTGCGGTTCCAGGGTCGGTTGTTGTTGCAGCCACTTGATCAGATTTACGATGCGTAAAGAGAGCGTGTAGGGTTCCCAGCCGCATCCATGAAAGGGGGCGTTGTTTGTGATCCAACTGTTGACCAGGCGCGTGTCGAAGTCTCTTCGGTCTTCGCCTGAAGAGGCCAGATGATCCAGATAATGCAGGTTGTATTGCCAAATTTTCGGGCGTGTCTGATCGTGCCAATCAATCGGCGCCGTCAGGCCCATGAATTCAAACTGTTCGTCGGCACCGAAGCGCGAGGCACACCAATGGGGAGCCTTCGCCAGGTTAATTCCGGGGCGCCGGGTAAAGCCTTGCGCCGAAAAAGGCCGAACTTTAGCGAAGCGATAGTAAAGACGGTAAACAACCTGCTTCAATCGCAGCATTTTAACGGTGTGGTAGAGCTTGATTATTCGTTGCATCAACGTCCTGCTTAGGTCAGTCACTTGAAAGTTAAAGTAGTGAGTATTGACTGACGCCAGTTAAGGGAAATTTATTTTCAGCCAGCGCTCGAAGTACAACACCTGCCAGAGTTTGTAGGTGTTGTTTGCGCTGCCTGAAAAATGATTGTTCACTAATTTTTCCACCTCTCCTCGGGCCACATAGGTGTAGATGCGCTCGAACTCGGCGAGCAGGCGTTGTTGGCCTATGCGTTGAATAATGCCATCCAGAGGTGGGTTGAAGCCTGTTTTGGGGCGATCAACCAATGAGGCGGGAAGCAGACTTTTCAGGAGCTGTTTGAGTGGGGCCTTTGGCGCTCCGCCTTTAAGCAAATCTGCACTTGAGGTTGCAAGACCGCTGGCCACCACACGCTCGTCCAGCAACGGAACGCGCAGTTCGATACTGGCCAACATACTGGCCTTGTCCGAGACACTCAGGTTATGGCTCAAGAAGCCTGTCTGGTCAAAATGCTGTGCACATTTGACTTTGTCTTCAACGGCGCCGCTGTACTGATCCATTACGCCGGACAGGCGTTGCTTGTAGTGTCGTTCAAGCTCGTTGTAGTCACGAAAAAAGCCCTGCAACTCTTGGCGGGAGAAGTACCCCAGCATGCGCGAATACGCCAGGGGCCAATAGTTTTCCTGAGCATAGGACACCAACCGTTCGAACTTTTTGTCGAGCCGCTTTGGAAATAACTTGAGTTTTAGCAGTGCACTTAATACGGGATACAGCAGCCTGATGAGTGTGTGATGCTTGAGTACTGTGTAGCGTGGGTAACCTGCAAACGCCTCATCTCCGCCCATGCCACTGAGCATGACGGTATATCCACTTTTCCTGGCTTCGGTGGACAAGCGGTAGGTTGCCCAGAACGTATAGTCGGATACCAGTTCTTCGGTGTTGGCAGCGACGAAGTCGATGGACTCGAAGGGGTCTATATCTGAGTCGAGAATCTCCGTGACCACCAGCTTTTTGCCAAGGTGTTCGGCGATCCTGGCGGAAAACTTCGTATCGACAGCGGAGTCGTCCGTTGCGTCGTACTGTGCAAAAAATAAGTCAGCATCACCGGTGAAACTTGCCAGGATGCTGGAGTCTGCGCCACCACTGAAAAATACCCCGACCGGGACGTCCGCTTCCAATTGGCGCGTCACGGCAGAACGCACATCCTGCACGAGGCTTTGCTCGGTCTTGAAGCTCATGGCGCTCTGGTAACGCTGGGTTGTCATCTTGCCGGTTGCCAGGTCGAACGCCAGGTAACTACCGGGCATCAGTTTCTTGATGGATGTGTAGCCGGTGTTGGGCTCGTAGAGAAAGCCGTTGTTGAAAAACTCAAAGACATCATCAGGGTCTATGTCGGTGTTTACCTGCGAAAAACATTTCAGGCCGCGGATTTCTGAGCAGGCGTAGAAGCCGTCGACGCCGGTGTAGCAATACACCGGCTTGATGCCAACGACGTCCCTTACCAGAAAGGTTTTTTGGCGCGGCTCATCCAATATGACAAACGTGAACATGCCTTCAAGCAGTGCAAAGGCCTGCTCTTGATGTTCTACGTACAATTGCAGGATAACTTCGGTATCGGAGGTGCCTTTGAAGGTATAGCCTTTTTCGATCAGTTGCCGGCGCAATTCGTGATGGTTAAACACCTCGCCATTGAACACGATACTTACACCATGATTGTCGGCAAACATCGGCTGGCTGCCAGTCGGTGACAAATCCAGGATGCTCAGCCTGTTGTGTCCTAGCCCTACCTGATAGCCCGCGACACTGGCGAAATAGGTGCCGGATGCATCCGGGCCACGGTGCCGTGTAACCGCCAGGCTTTTTTCCATTTGGGCCTGGGTCTCGGGTACACCGTCTTTGACTGCAAAAAAGCTGAGGCCACACATTATACCGACGTCTCCCTGGGGTCTTTGACGACCGTTTCCGGCCTGGTGTTGGAGAGTGACGCTGTATGCCCGTCAGGCAAGGCGGTACCCATCATTTGATTTGAATGCTTATGCGCCAGCATTACGCCCCAAGCTGCTGCGAGCAGTAAGTTGAAAGAGATCAGGCGAAACACCGCGAAGAACAACCCGTAGATCGCCAGCGTTATGACCGCCGTGCGAATCACGGTGAGGTGAGCGGGGTCGGACTTTAGAGTGGTGAACCGATATAAAACGGGAGCACCTAGGACAGTGATGTACATCAGCAGCCCTAAGACGCCGCCGACCATCAGCATGTACAGTGGCCAGTTATGGATATAGCCAACTGACTCCGTGAATGAATCACCGCCGGGCTTCTCCCAGCGCATCTCGTGTTTGATCCCGATACCATTGCCTAGCGCGGGGTGGTCCTGAAACATGCGCCAGGCGATTTTATATTCCTGTACCCGGGAAGAGACGTTGAAGTCCTGCTTCTCGTTGGCAGCGGGCTTGGACTCGGAGACTACAGGCGCCGCAGCGTCAGGCTGCGTGTGTTTCTCTCCCATGGACGCAATGGAAGAGGTTGCGATAGGTAATGCAGTATTCGCCAGGGAGTTCATGCGCCCGAGCCATACGTCTTGCATGCCGGTGGCAAAAATAAACACAAGGCAAAACAGCGCTTGAATGACAATGCCGGATACTACTTTTAGCCATAAGTGCCTGCGCGCGAAAAAGGTATAGAGCGCGAACAAGCCAATGACGAGAAGTGCACTGATCAGCATGCTTCGTGTGAATGTGATCAGCACGGCGGCTGTGCATAGCAGCGATATCAGGCCACTGATCCATGCAACCCTTCGGTCAGGGGTCAGCGTGCCGACGACATAGCCGAGCACCATGCCCAGCGGCAGGATCGCGTCGGTTGCTTGCGCCAGCACCATGGTGATGCGATCACGCATTGGGCCCTGTGCGTTAACGTTGCGCAGCGCTTCTTCATAAGGGATTTTTACCATCTCCCCGTTGACCTCAAGGGTCCAGTACGGCTGCCACAGACCGTGATAGAAGTAATAGAAAACGATGTAGCCTGCGGTCAATAAAATCAGGGTTCCCACCGAAGCGCCGAGCCAACGAACGTTGTTTTCTTCGCGGCCTACAAGAGCGCAGATCGGGATCAGTGCATAGATAAACAGAAAGGGCACGACCCCTCTGAGCCAATCAGTCATCGGAACATGGTGGTACATCGCTACAACCAGGTTCAGCACTAGAAACCCAAGGCCTATTAGCAATGGCGCGGCGAACAGGCGCAGGACCGATGTAAAACCCAGAGTACGGAGCAATTTGATCAATGCGCTGAGGAATACCGCCACCAGCAGGGCAGCAAACGCCACTTCCTGAGCGCCCAACGAAGTGGGCGCGGGGTGGAGAGCAAAGGCCAATGGGAATAGCGCCAATAAACCCAGCCAAGGCGACATGATGGCCGTCAATACCAATAAAGCGCTGCCGATAATGGCCGTGTAGAAAAGCACGCCAGGATCCAGCATAAATAAAATGGCGATGAGCGCTGCCGCCGTGATCGCCATGGAATTTTTTACGCAGTCAGGTTGACGCATTGCGGTACTCCATTGTTCAAGGGCGTATGGCTTTATAGTCGCTGGCTGTTTGTCCAATCACTTTTGCGGGTATTCCCACAACGATTGAATTATCAGGCACGTCTTTCAATACGACCGCTGAAGCGCCAATTTGACAGTTATTGCCGATGACGATATCGCCAATGATCTTTGCCCCGGCCCCTATGTAGCAGTTGTCACCGATGACGGGGCAGCGATTGATCTCGCTGGTGACATAACCCTCAGCGGCGCCGATGGTGATGCCTTGGCCCAGCACACAGCCGTCGCCAACCTTGGCATTTGCGTGCAGTACAACGCCGATCGCGCCATAGGCGAATATCGTGCCCCTTCCGATCGTTGCGGTAATTGGAATGTAAGAGTTGAACAGTAGGAAAATCACATTTCGAACAAGGCCTGGTAATAACGGCACTCGACGCCGGTGCAGCCAGTTTCCAACTCGATAAAGTTTTACTGCGTTCACGGTTAAAACCTCAGCGTGCGAAGATCAGCGGGTCGAAGCTGGAGTGCTCCCACTGCAATGATCATGAGCGAGCACATATACAGCACGGCCCAGACCAGGCTGATGTGTGTCAAAAAGATAGTCAGGGGAGAGAGTAAGGCGACCCAAAAAACTACCGGCAAGCGAATGCCTGGACGGCAGCTTATGTGCAGGAACAACAAGTAGGCCGAGAACCCGATAGCGTAGAACAACTGTGCCTGGTTCAAGTCTTTGACAAACAGAATCATGCTCGTTATGGCCAGTGGGGCAATGACAAGGTTTGCCACGATGACTTTACGGTGCAGGCCGGAGGCGACCAGATAGCGCTCTGTTACCACTGCCCAGTACAGCACTGGCAGGCAGGGCAGCATCACCAGATAGTTCGAGTACTGAGGGAACAGCCAAACCGCTGCGTACCCCGATAAGCCTACCAACGCGAAGTAGAAAATAGCGATCGACGTGATGATTCTATATTGCGCTTGGCGTTGCCCGCCCGAGACGAAGGCGACAAACACTGCCCTGACGTTGATGGGGAACAGGCTGGTAGCGGATTGAATGATCGAGACGATGACCCTGAACAATCCAAGGTCGCGCACGGGCAGGCTCTTGGAAAGAATGAAGGGCAAGATGTTGGTGAACAGATTGAACACCAGGGTGATGGATATCATTCTGGGTAATAACAGCAGCACACCTTGGCAGGTCTGCAGCAGCTGTTTGCCGACGGGCAGTTTCGCACCTTTGAAAAAAAGCACCACTACCGCAAACGCGCACGGAATCAAGTTGGTCAGAATCAGTATGTCGACGATAGTCAGCGAGACTATTTGTTGGTAGCTGATAAACAGGAGCGTGAAAAACACGCCAAGAAATAGCACCAGGTAGGCCACGATCCAGCGTTGCAGGCGTAGCCCGAACAGCGATAACAGGCATGCCGAGCTCAAAAGCATCACCCCAAGCAGGAGTGGGTTGCCAATGTGGTCAATCAGGTTCACAGCGCTGAACAGTACAAAAATCAGTACGGCCATAAATAATGAAGTCACCAGAATGTACTCGGCCTCCACGGTGGCAATCAGCTGCTCATTGACGATATCCAACAGTTTTTGAAATAAAAATACCAGCACGTTGGCCTTGATGAATGCGCCGTACGCTTCCAAGCCGTAAAGTCCGGGAATCACAAAGTTAACAACCAGGCCACTTATCAGTGTCAGCACCTGGATCAATAAATTGACCATGCCAGAACCTCTTGAACCTCATCATGACAAATGCAATTGCATGATCATTTAACAAACGTGCCCAGCTCGGTGCTCGGAAACCGACGCAATACTAACGGCTTGCGTCGATTTCCAAGCGGTATTCATCAAGCTTTTTTCAAGCCCACACACCGCGTGTGTCGATGACTTTGAGCGAGGACAGGCGTGCGCTCGGGATTTTCTTGAATACGCTGTGATCGACCAGCAGGACAATCACGTGCGCAGATGACAGCGCCTGATCGATTCCGCTCAGGGTTGCAATACCTTCAAGGCGAGCCGGCAGGTGCGCGATATTCGGTTCAATCGCCAGAACAGTACCGGGATGGGACTGGGCAATGTGTGCGGTGATCTCTAAGGATGGACTTTCACGCAAGTCGTCGATGTCCGGCTTGAAGGCCAGCCCGAGGCAGGCAACCGTAACGTCCTTGGCGGTTTTCGACGGGTGTTCCTGCAGGAATTGACCGATAGCCAGTTGAACCTGCTCCAATACCCACTTTGGCTTGCTGTCATTCACTTCCCTTGCGGTGCGGATCAGGCGTGCGAGGGCGGGCGTTTTGCTGACAATGAACCAGGGGTCGACAGCGATGCAGTGACCGCCCACACCGGGGCCAGGTTGCAGGATATTAACGCGAGGGTGGTGATTCGCAAGGCGGATCAGCTCCCATACATTGATGTTGAGTTCGTCGCAGATCATCGACAGTTCATTGGCAAACGCGATATTCACGTCGCGAAAGCTGTTCTCTGTGAGTTTGCACATTTCGGCGGTGCGGGCGTCGGTGATGATGCATTCACCCTCAACGAATGTTTTATACAGAGACCGCGCTGCTTCTGAACATTTGCTGGTAAGCCCGCCGATGATGCGATCGTTTTCGATCAACTCCCGCAGTACGTGACCCGGCAGCACGCGCTCGGGGCAATGCGCTATGCGGATGTCCGACTCTGCGCCATGGGTTTGCGGAAATGTCAGGTCCGGACGGGCTTCTGCCAGCCAGGCAGACATTTGCTCGGTAGCCCCGACTGGGGAGGTTGATTCCAGCACGACCAAGTCACCCTTTTTCAGGACGGGAGCAATGGCTCGGCTGGCTGATTCGATGTAGGAAAGATCGGGTTCGTGATCGCCCTTGAACGGTGTCGGGACGGCAATCAGGAAGGCATCGGCCGGCTCTGCGGTTAGAGTTGCCCGCAAATAGCCTTCGGTAACGGCGGCCCGTACGACGATATCCAGATCCGGTTCGATAATATGGATTTCGCCGCGGTTGATGGTTGCAACTGTGTTCGGGTTGACGTCGACGCCAATGACTTTTTTCTTACGTGCAGCGAAAACAGCTGCCGTCGGAAGCCCTATATAGCCGAGGCCGACTACAGAAACAGTTTCAAAGCTCATGAATTAGCCTTTTTAATTCGTGAAAGTACATCGAGAATTCGTGCGGATGCTTTTCCGTCACCATAGGGGTTGTGAGCGAAGCTCATCTGGCCATAGGCTTCAACATCAGTCAGCAAGACTCTCAAGTTAGAGGTAATGGCCTCAATTTCAGTCCCGACAAGTTTGACTGTGCCCGCGTCAACCGCCTCTGGACGCTCTGTGGTGTCACGCATCACCAGCACAGGTTTACCTAAAGAGGGGGCCTCTTCCTGAATGCCACCTGAATCACTCAAAATTAGATAAGAGCGATCCATCAAATACACAAAGGGCAGATAATCCAGGGGTTCGATCAGATGGATATTCTGGATGTCGCTGAGCAGGCGATTGACTGGCTCGCGTACATTCGGATTCAGGTGAACGGGGTACACAATCTCGACATCGGGGAACTCCAGGGCCGTATTGATCAAGGCCTGGCAGATATTCTCAAAGCCACCGCCGAAACTTTCGCGGCGATGACCCGTGACCAGGATCACTCGCTGGCAATCGCCCAGAAACGAGAACTGCTGGTGAAATTGCTGTTGCAGGGCAGGACGGGTCTTGATTCGGCCCACCACATCCAGCAACGCGTCAATGACAGTGTTGCCGGTCACATGGACGCTTTGGCTTGCGACCCCCTCTCTCAGCAAATTCTGCCTGGACGTTTCAGTGGGTGCGAAGTGCAATGCCGCAAGAGCGCCAGTCAGCTTGCGGTTTGCCTCTTCAGGCCACGGAGAATAGAGGTTTCCGGTGCGCAGGCCGGCTTCGACGTGAGCCACAGGAATTTGGTGATAGTAAGCGGCCAATGTGGTGGCGAACGTCGTCGCTGTGTCGCCATGGACCAGGACAATATCCGGTTTGAAGGTTGCGAAGACAGTTTTCATTCCCTGCAAGATGGCACTCGTGACATCGGTCAGATCCTGGCCGGACTTCATGATGTTCAAATCGAAATCAGGCTTGATTTCAAAGAGACTGAGCACTTGGTCGAGCATTTCTCGGTGCTGTCCAGTCACGCAGACCTTGGCAGTGAAGCGCTCATCTGCTGCAAGGCTCAACGCCAAGGGAGCCATTTTGATTGCTTCAGGTCGTGTGCCGAATACACACAGGGTTCTTAAAGTCATCGCAACACCGCTACTTAAAGTAAAAATCAATGCACGCTTACGTCATAATCCGCGGATTAGGGTGCCGTCAGTTGTGATACGTTTTTGCACACGCTATGCCAGGGCGCAGGGCCGCGGGACAGCACAATCAGATAGTGGAAACATGACATCTGATAGTTGTGCATGCGTTATTTTTTGGAATTCCACTCGCAGGCAGTTGCAGGCCCGTGAGTTGAGGTTCGTGCGAATTCCAAGCCATTTGCCTGGGTCTAGTGAAAATTCTCGGGCGTCCTCCTTTCGTCCCGTTTGGCAGTGCGTATGTACACCTGCGATGATCACTCAGCAAGTAGTGCGCATACTCTAAAGTATCCCTCCCATTCGGCTCCAAGGCAAAAATTGGCTTGCATTGGGGCTGGTTAGTTTCGTTAAAACATGATCGCGGATTAGCATCTCTATGATTAAAGTCAACCGTCAAGTGCGGGTGATCCGGTCATTATTTTGTCGCGGCGGATGCTTACAGATTTTTCCTACAGCGCTTTCCGCTGTAGCGGCGCAGGTGAACGCGTTGCGGAGTATAGCCTCTTTAGGCGTGTTTTTTCCAAGATTGGAATGGAACAGCTGTTCGACTGGCTCTAAAAGGGCATTCGCGAGACGTTCTAGATTAAGGGACTTAGAGTCCAGCTATACCATTAATGAACATCGACGGTGGCATCAGCCTCTCTCGTATTGTTTTAAGGGTGACCATTTTTGTTACATTTTGCTATACGATACTGTTGCTGTGCTAGCTAATGATACGGCTGCAACTCAACGTCTCGGGCCAAGCCTAGCAGCTTGTCAGGTGTTCGCCATTTTTTGTTCGTGAGCGCTCGAACCCCGCGGTTTCGTAGGGGTCAGTGCCTACCCGTCCTGGTTTTTTTTGGGGCTGAGAAAGGATTTCAAAGGATTTCCGACACAACAAGGGTATCATCCCATCTATGGTGTTTACTGTAGGTGTCGAGTACCACCGTGGTATTTTCTGTACAGAATAGGGGTTATTAACCCAAGGAAAGGTCGTCAAAGGAGTGCGATTTTTCTGAAAGGAGATTTTCATGCAGTTGCCACGTCTGTACGATTTTTGTTCAGTGCGGGTTATTCATTGTGGATCGCTATTTTCGTCTATTCGCGGGCAGGGTTTTGATTCTAGGAGCGTGGAAAAGTGTTGGAGAGGGGCATGGATAAGATGAGAGTTTTTTTATTAAATCTGCCGCGCCGCCACAAGCGCATTCTTCAGGTGCTTGTCGATATTGTACTGGTGTGGATTTCATTATGGTTGGCCTTCGTCGTACGGCTTGGAATTGCCGAGATGGAACAACCGATCCAGCGATACTTATGGCTGTTCGTGAGCGCTCCGGTTATTGCCATTCCCCTGTTTGTTCGCTTTGGCATGTACCGCGCCGTCATGCGTTACTTTGGTAACGATGCACTTATTACTATTATCAAGGCGGTGAGCCTTTCTTCACTTATTCTTGGCTTGGCTGTCTATCTTTACAGCAACCATCAATACGTTGTTCCACGCTCGGTTATTTTCAATTATTGGTGGTTGTGCCTGGTTACCGTAGGCGGGTTGAGACTAGCGATGCGCCAGTACTTCATGGGGGATTGGTTCTCTGCAGCACAGCATGTTCCCTTTACCAATCGTGATGATGGCTTGACGAAAGTTGCCATTTACGGAGCCGGCTCGGCGGGTAATCAATTGGTTGCTGCGTTGCGCATGGGGCGTGTCATGCGGCCGGTCGCCTTTATCGATGACGACGGGAGTATCGCAGGTCGTGTCATCTCTGGGCTGCAGGTGTTCAAGCCCAAGCATATTCAGCAGATGATCGACACAACAGGCGCTCAGCAGATATTGCTCGCAGTGCCTTCGGCGGGCCGCGGGCGCAGGCGTGAGATTCTCTCGAACTTGGAGCGTTTTCCGCTGCATGTGCGCAGTGTTCCGGATTTTATGGACCTGGCCAGTGGCCGCGTCAAGGTCGACGATATTCAGGAAGTCGATATTGCCGACTTGCTGGGGCGTGATGCAGTGCCAGCCCAGGAAGACCTGCTTGCACGTTGTATCGTTGGCCAGTCGGTCTTGGTCACGGGAGCAGGGGGGTCGATCGGGTCTGAGCTATGCCGGCAGATTCTGACGCAGAAACCCAAGACCTTACTCTTGTTCGAACACAGCGAATTTAACCTCTACAGTATCCTGTCCGAACTTGAACACCGCGTTGCGCATGAGTCAATGCCCATTAAGTTATTGCCTATTCTGGGTTCGGTACGCGACGAGAATAAATTACTTGATGTTATGAAGAGCTGGCACGTCGACACGGTTTATCATGCGGCTGCGTACAAACATGTGCCGATTGTCGAACACAACATTGCCGAAGGTGTCTTGAATAACATCATTGGTACTTTGAATACCGCCCAGGCAGCCTTGAAGGCCGGTGTGGTGAACTTTGTGCTGATTTCCACCGACAAGGCTGTTCGCCCCACTAATGTGATGGGGAGTACCAAGCGCCTTGCAGAATTAGCCCTCCAAGCCCTCAGCGTTGAAAAAGCGCCGGTGATGTTTGGCGACAAGTCTGGCGTGGCCCGCGTAAACAAAACGCGCTTCACGATGGTCAGGTTCGGCAATGTACTGGGTTCTTCCGGCTCAGTGATTCCGCTTTTTCACCGGCAGATCAAGGCAGGCGGTCCATTGACCGTCACACACCCAAAAATTACGCGTTATTTCATGACCATCCCCGAAGCGGCCCAACTGGTGATCCAGGCCGGTTCCATGGGGCAGGGGGGGGACGTGTTCGTTCTGGACATGGGTGAGCCCGTAAAAATTGTAGAGCTTGCGGAAAAGATGATTCATTTATCCGGGCTGAGTGTACGCACGGATAAAAACCCTCTCGGGGATATCGCGATTGAGTTCACCGGATTGCGGCCAGGCGAAAAGCTTTACGAGGAGTTGCTGATCGGCAACAACGTCGTCGCTACCCAGCACCCGATGATTATGAGCGCCAACGAGGATCACTTGGCGTGGGACGTACTCAAAAGCAAACTGAGCGAATTGCTCGGCGCGGTGAGTGAGGACGACTACACCCGTGTGCGTCAGATCCTGCGCGAGACCGTCAGTGGCTACTCGCCCGACGGCGAAATCGTCGATTGGATCTACCAGCAGCGCCGTTTGGAGCCGTGAGTTAACACCCTGTTACTCACCCGTTTTTGACTCTCTCCCCACATCGCCTAAGTTAGAAAAGCAGCTTTTGGAAAGCTGCTTTTCTTCTACCGATGTCATGGAGTGTCACCAATGCAAAACGCCTATATCTCTTCCCTGATCTTTGCCGTCCTCACCAGCCTCTCCGTAGCAACCACCGCAGCCCCCTCCATCAAACCCGAAGCCCCGGCGCCTATCACGGCCCAGATGGCTAACGTCGAGCAATCCACCAAGGTCAATCTCAACACCGCCGACGCTGAAGTCCTGCGCCGCGACCTGTTCGGTATTGGCGCCGCCAAGGCCAAGGCGATCATCGCCTATCGCGACAGCAACGGGCCTTTCACGGCGGTAGACGAGTTGCTGGAAGTCAAAGGCATCGGTAAGGCGTTGCTGGAGAAAAACCGCGACAGGCTGGCAATCAACTAAGGGTGTAAATCCTGGGCAAGAGGCCGGTCATTGACCGGCCTTCTGTTTGTCCGAGACCTGTTCTTTCAAACACCCGCGTACCACTTCCATGATATGGGCTGCCAGTTCCGGGTTTTCGACGCTTCTGGCCAACACCAATGCGCCCACCAATGTCGACATCAGTACCAGGCTCTCGTGTTCCCCCTTTGGGTGCTCCAATGCTGAGTCGATCTGCGTCAACCTGGCTTCAAGTACCGCATCCGTTACCGGACTATGCTGCCCTCGCAGGCCCAGCTCCGACGACATCGTGGGCAGCGGGCAGCCTTCACCCGGCGAGGTCTGGTGCCATTGCGAAAGGTAGCTGTCGATGAACGCATCCAGCGGCCGTTTCTGGCTGAACAACATTGCGCAATGGGCATCCAGCTCTGCGGCGGCGGCCAGAAGAGCTTTGTCCACCAGTTCATCCTTGGACTTGAAATGCGCGTAGAACCCGCCGTGTGTCAGGTTTAACGCTTTCATCAAGGGCTGCAGGCCGGTGGCGCCAATACCATCGCGGCGAAATCGTACGGAGGCTTCCTTGATGATGCGTTGGTGAGTCTGGGCTTTGTGGTCTGTTGAATAACGCATAGGACGGCCTCGAGAACGAGTGCGCATTTTAGCGGAGTCGAACCTGTTTACCCATAGAGACAGTATTCAGCGGGCTTGGCATGAAAAGTGATTACATCCGTTGCATGAATTGTTCAACAATCGAGGTGCCATGATGACGCTCAGCTTGTCTCTAGCCGATCAGATTGCCCTTGAACTGCGCGCCGACATCATGGGTGGGCGGCTGCTGCCAGGTGTAGCGCTGGTCGAAGTGGACCTGGTCAAGCGCTACAACGCCTCGCGCAATACCATTCGCGAAGCGTTACACCGTTTGGGGCAGGAGGGGCTCACCCGTTATGTGCGCAACAAGGGCGTGATGGTCCGGCGTGTGGCGCGCGACGACGTGCGTGACCTGTTTGTGGTCCGCCGTACCCTTGAGCTGCAGGCCATCGCCCAGAGTGGCACGCTGACGGGCGACCACGACGTGCGTATGCAAAATGCCATCGACGCCACCACGCTGGCGCGAGAGCGCGAAGATTGGCGCGCCGTTGCCACTCATAGCCTGGTGTTCCACCAGCACGTTGTCGGGTTGATGCGCAGCCCTTTATTCGATGAGTTTTTCGCCCAAGTGATTGCTCAGTTGCGCCTGGTGTTTTGTGCAGCGCCCGATGAACAACGTTTTCAGTCGCCCTGGCTGGAGCGTGATCGTGAGATCTACACCTTGCTGGCGCAGGGCAATAAACCAGCTGCGCAGGAGGCGATGAGCCTCTATCTGCACGATTCTGAACAGCTGTCCCTGGCGCTGTTTGATTACCCTTGATGGAGGATTGCACCCATGTACAAAGATTATCCGGCTGCCTATCAGGTCAGCAAAGGCTCGGCGCTGCAAGTGGACACGGCCTTCTACGCACGTATTCGCGACCAGGCGGGTAAACGCACATTGATCGAGCAGTTTGAAGTGCCGATTCGCACGGGCAGGGCGTGGAAAGTGCCGGCCGGGCATGTGTTTCGCGTGACAACGCCGGTAGGGCCACAGGTCGGCGATTTCAATGTGTGGAACGCCAATGACCCGCGCGAACGCCTATGGGCGGCACGCACGCGGCAGTTGCAGGGCGCCCATGTCAGTACCCATGACCGGCTATGGTCGAACCTGCCGTTTCTGCGCCCCTTGGTGACCATCACTGATGACAGCCTGGCGGGCTACGGCATCGATGAACACGGTGGGCGCCTGCACGATTTGCTCG
Source organism: Pseudomonas edaphica (assembly GCF_005863185.1). GTDB lineage: Bacteria > Pseudomonadota > Gammaproteobacteria > Pseudomonadales > Pseudomonadaceae > Aquipseudomonas > Aquipseudomonas edaphica. Next base: position 2,248 of record NZ_VBVZ01000004.1, on the reverse strand, counting down.
GCACTCGCTGTGACCCGTATGTGAACCGCATGCTCACCGGCGAAGACTTCCACCACCATTGCCATTCCAACTTGACCCGCGCCGTGCTGCCCCATGGCCTGACCGAATTTGACGTGCACGATGTGCTGAATATTTTCCAGTGCACCGGCCTTAATCATGACGACATGTACTTCATGAAAGCCTGCCCGGCGCAGAAGGGCGATTACCTGGAGTTTTTTGCCGAGATTGATTTGCTCTGCGCATTGTCGACGTGCCCGGGCGGGGACTTGTCGCTACCGATGTGGGGGCCGGACGCGCAAGACCCATTGACCGTGTGCCGCCCGCTGGGCGTAGAGATCTATCGCTTGGAGGAGGAGTTGCTCAACGGCTGGAGCCAGCCTGAGCGTGCTGCCTACAAGGGGCAGCACGGCTTGCATATTGCCAAGGCAGCCTGGGAATAACCTGCTTCAGCGGTCCTGCGCATCCTTGGCGTCCGCCTGGGCGTTGCGCTCGACCACGCGTTTGCGTTGTTCGTCGGTGAGTTCCACCTTGTTGGCGCTGTCACGCAGCATCAGCAGCCCACCGACGATCGACCCGATCGCTACCACTAAAATCAACCACGCATACCACGGCATAAGGCTCTCCTTGAGGCGGACCAGCGTCGGAGGATGTTCCCACGCTAATAACGGCTTTGAGTAACAGGCGTTCTGAGTAGTTCATTGTAGGCCTGTTCCGCCTCGTTAACCTTAGCGCCCGGTCAACATCGCATCAGCCGGTGCGTCGGCACGGTCTTGGGCGGTCAGCTGGAAGTAGATGAACCCCGCCAGCATAAAGCCCAGGAATATCAAGCCGATCAGCGCATTGAACCAGGCCATGGCCACCAGGCACACCAGCGCCAATACCAGCGCAATAGCCGGCACGATCGGATAGCCCGGTGCGCGGAAGGTGCGTTCCAGCAGCGGTTCGGTCTTACGCAGCTTGAACAGGCTGAGCATGCTCATGATGTACATCACAATGGCGCCGAACACCGCCATGGTGATCATCGCTGCGGTCAGCGTCATGCCACCCAGGTTGATCAGGCCGTCGCTGTAGATCGCGGCGATACCGACCACACCGCCGGCGATAATGGCCCGGTGCGGTGTCTGAAAACGCGACAGTTTGGCCAGGAACGGCGGCAAGTAACCAGCACGGGCCAGGGCAAAGAACTGCCGCGAATAGCCGAGGATGATGCCGTGAAAGCTTGCCACCAAGCCAAACAGACCAATCCACACCAGCATGTGCAGCCAGCCAGAGCCGGTGCCCACCACACTTTTCATCGCCTGCGGCAGCGGGTCGTTGATGTTCGACAGGGTGCGCCAGTCGCCCACGCCACCGGCGAAGAACATCACGCCCATGGCCAGGATCACCAAGGTCAGGATGCCGCTGATGTAGGCTTTTGGAATAGTGCGCTTGGGATCTTTCGCCTCTTCAGCTGCCATGGCTGCGCCCTCGATGGCGAGGAAGAACCAGATGGCGAAAGGAATGGCCGCAAACATCCCGGCAATGGCCGGTGCGCCAAAGGTGTCGGAACCCGCCCAGCCGTTCAGGGCAAAGTTGCTGAAGCTGAACGCCGGCGCGACCACGCCCATGAACACCAGCAATTCAGCGACGGCGAGCACGCACACCACCAGTTCAAAGGTCGCGGCGAGCTTCACCCCCAGGATATTCAGGCCCATGAACACGATGTAGGCCCCCACAGCCGCGTGTTTCGGATCGAGTGCCGGGAACTGCACGTTCAGGTAAGCGCCGATGGCCAAGGCAATCGCGGGTGGTGCGAAGACAAATTCGATCAAGGTCGCCAGGCCCGCGATCAAACCGCCTTTCTCGCCAAAGGCGCGACGGCTGTAGGCGAACGGCCCGCCCGCGTGAGGAATCGCGGTGGTCAGTTCGGTGAAACTGAATATAAAGCAGGTGTACATGGCGGCGACCATCAACGAGGTCACCAAAAAGCCCAGCGTGCCGGCCACGCCCCAGCCATAGCTCCAGCCAAAGTATTCGCCGGAAATCACCAGCCCGACGGCAATGCCCCATAAATGCAGGGTGCCCAAGGTGGGTTTGAGTTGTGTGTTCATCGTGTGGCGCTCCCTGAACGGGTTGGAATGATTACTGGGTGTTGCAGCGGCCATGCCATTGCGCGAACTCATGTCGTAAAGGCGCCGAACTGTCGCCATGGGGACGGTTTGGCGTTTGAATTTTTTCGACGTCGCACCAGATGGGTGCGGTGGTGGCC
>NZ_VBVZ01000049.1 GCF_005863185.1 Pseudomonas edaphica | reverse complement strand
GCCGATGGTAGTGTGGGGTTTCCCCATGTGAGAGTAGGTCATCGTCAAGATTAAATTCCGAAACCCCATTTGCGAAAGCAGATGGGGTTTTGTTTTGGGCGCTGGAAAAGCGCCAACTTCAAAACCTCTACGCCTTGATCAGCTCAATCGGCATCATCCCGATCGCCATTCTCACACGCGCCCTGCACAAAGCTGGAAGGTCATGTGATTGATCGCACTTGCGTGATTAAGGCCTTTTGCAGCCCAAATCGGTCCGTGTCTGACAAAACAGCATGCCGTTGGGGAAATCGATGCAAAGTGTTTCTGCATTTTTGGTATGGTGCAGCACATTTTCACAAGGATTGATCTTTCAACCGCAGGACGCGGCGTCGAACTTCTTCAACGAGATGCTGTAGAAATGCCTGAACCGATACCGATCAAGGATCACGAAAAAGAAAACCGCCTGGTCAACAAGCGCTTGCTCGCCTGCGCACTCTTGGTGATTGGTATTACCTGCGCCCTGGTCGGGCGCATGTATTTCCTGCAGGTGGTGCAGTACGACTATCACTCGACGATTTCCGAGAACAACCGGGTCCACGTACTGCCGATCACGCCGACGCGCGGGCTGATTTATGACCGCAACGGCGTGGTGCTGGCCGACAACCGTCCCAGCTACAACCTGACCATCACTCGCGAGCGCACCACCGACCTCAAGGGCGAGCTGGACGCTATCGTCAGCCTGATGCACTTACCCGCGGAAGACCGAGCGGTATTCGACAAGGCATTGAAACAAGCCCGCCATCCTTTTGTGCCGGTAACGCTGTTCTACGAATTGACCGAAGAGCAGATTGCCTTGCTGGCCGTTAACGAGTTCCGCTTGCCGGGCGTCGATGTTGAACCTCAGTTCGTGCGGCATTACCCGTTGGGCGCGCATTTTGCCCACTCGATTGGCTACGTTGGCCGAATCAACGAGAAAGAATCCAAGGCCCTCGACTCGGTGGAATACCGTGGTACCCAGTCCATCGGCAAGACCGGTATCGAGCGTTTCTACGAGTCCGAGCTGCACGGCCATGTCGGCTATGAAGAGGTTGAGACCAATGCCCAGGGCCGCGTGTTGCGCGTGCTCAAGCATACCGACCCGATCCCCGGCAAAAACATCGTGCTGAGCCTCGACGTCAAGCTCCAGGAAGCCGCGGAAGAGGCCTTGGGCGATCGCCGTGGTTCGGTGGTGGCCCTCGACCCGCAGACCGGCGAAGTGCTGGCCATGGTGAGTAAGCCGAGCTTTGACCCGAATCTGTTCGTCACCGGCATCAGTTTCAAGGAATATGCCGCGCTGCACGACTCTATCGACCGACCGCTGTTTAACCGCGTGCTACGCGGGCTTTACGCGCCCGGCTCGACCATCAAGCCGGAAGTGGCCATCGCCGGTCTCGACAGTGGTGTGGTGACCGCGCAAACCCGAGTGTTCGACCCCGGTTATTACCAGCTGCCCGATTTTGACCACAAATACCGCAACTGGAACCACAGCGGTGACGGCTGGGTGGACATGGATGCGGCGATCATGCGCTCCAACGACACCTACTTTTACGACTTGGCCCACAAGCTGGGTATTGATCGCCTGCACGACTACCTAGCCGAGTTCGGCCTCGGTCAGAAAGTCTCTCTCGACATGTTCGAAGAATCAGCTGGCCTGATGCCTTCCCAGGCCTGGAAGCGTGCAACCCGTCGCCAGCCCTGGTTCCCGGGCGAAACCGTGATCCTCGGCATTGGCCAGGGCTATATGCAGGTCACGCCATTGCAGTTGGCCCAGGCCACCGCGTTGATCGCCAACAAAGGTGTGTGGAACCGTCCGCACTTGGCCAAGACCATCAATGGCGTGCCGCCGGTGGACGAGAACCCAATGCCTAACGTAGTGCTCAAGGATCCGCGTGATTGGGAGCAGGTCAACCACGGCATGCAGCTGGTGATGCATGACCCTCGCGGTATCGCCCGTGCAGCAGCGGCCGGTGCTCAGTACCGGATCGCCGGCAAGAGTGGTACTGCGCAGGTGGTGGCGATCAAGCAGGGTGAGCGCTATGACCGCAACAAGACGCTGGAACGGCATCGCGACAACGCCTTGTTCGTCGGTTTTGCGCCGGCCGAACATCCGAAAATCGTGATCTCGGTGATGATCGAAAACGGCGAGGCCGGTGGCCGCGTGGCGGGCCCGGTGGTGCGGCAGATCATGGACGCCTGGCTGCTTGACCAGGAAGGCCATCTCAAGCCGCAATATGCGACGCCGGCCAAGGCGCCCGGTGACCCGCACGTCTAGTCAAACCTTCCACTCATCCCAGTGCTCTACGCCTGCGTAAGCAAGCCAGGGCAAATCATGGGCCGTCCAGATGTGCGAGGTGGGCCGCACGCCAGGGTCATCATCCAGTGTCGCCACCCGCACAATCACATGGGGCTGATGCCCACGCTCAGCCATCAGGTGTGACCCGCAGCGCGAACAGAAATGCCTGAGCTTGCCCGGTGAAGATTCAAACGACGACAGCAGCGCCTCACCCTGCATCCAGCGAAAGTGCTCGCGCATCACTCCGGCGGTGGCCACGAATGCGGCTGCGTGCACCTTGCGGCAACTGTCGCAATGGCAGTGGCTGATGGGCATGTCCAAGCTGTCGATTTGATAGCGCACGGCTTTGCAGAAGCAACTTCCATTCAGCGGGTCAGTCATACACGTATTGCCTGATTAAGGACGGGGACAATCATCATTGCTTACAACCTGAGGTTGCGCATTGTTTGTTGTCGCCTACTTTCAATGGAGGAGGTGACTTATGCACGTGTTAGATCGCATCGAACGAAAAGTCCTGCTCAACGTACCGCGCAAGCAGATCTGGGAAGCGCTCACCAAAGCCGAGCAATTTGGCGAGTGGTTTGGCATCGCCCTCAAGGGTAAAACCTTTACCGCTGGAACAACCATCGAGGCGCCGATCACCTACCCAGGCTATGAACATGTGGTGTGGAAGGCCGAAATCGTGCGCATCCTGCCCCAAACCCTGTTCTCATTCAAATGGCACCCTTACGCTGTCGAGAAGGGCGTCGACTACGACCACGAAACTCCGACCCTGGTAGAGTTCACCCTCGAAGACCGCGCGCCGGGCATCCTGCTGCGGGTGGTCGAATCCGGTTTTGACGCAGTGCCCGAACCCCGTCGCCAAAAAGCCTTCAGGATGAATTCCCGAGGCTGGGACGAGCAAATGGGTAACATCGAAAATTATCTGAACCAGGCCCACCGCGCCTGAGCCAGCGATGCGCAAATCCGCTGACTCATGTGGTTACAACGCGTTTAGAAATCCACCGTCGCCGAGAACTTGGCGACCCGCGGATCACCTTGGGTCAGATAACCGCCCAGCGCCGATTCCCAGTATTTGGTATTCGCCACGTTCTCCACCGTGGCACCCAGGCTCACATCACGCTGGGCCACCTTGAAGTTGTAGCGGGCGCCCACATCGAAGCGATTCCATGCCGGCAGGCTGAGGTTGTTCGCCGCATCGGCGTACTGGCCGCCGGTACGCAGCATACGGCCGTTGACGCTCACGCCTTGCAGACCCGGCACATCCCAATCCACGCCGGCATTAAGTTGGAAGGACGGCACGCCAATGGCGCGGTTGCCGTCGTTGGCGCCGTTTGCCGTGCCGTTGACTTCGGTGTGGATGATGGTCGCGCCGCCCAGCAGGCGCAAGCCGCTGACAGGTTCGCCGAAGACGTTCAGCTCTACACCTTTGTTGACTTGCTCGCCTTCGAAGACAAAGGTCGCGGTGCCGTCCGCATTCAGTTGGGAAAAACCCTGGGTCGGCTGTTCGATTCGGTACACACCCAGCGTTGCGCCGTAGGTGCCCATGTCGAGCTTGACGCCAGCCTCGGTCTGTTTCGAACGCGCGGGTGCAAAGGTCTGGTTGGCGTTGGTTACGATGGCGCTGCTGAAGGTGGAGGGAGCCGTCGGCCCTGACGCCAGGCCTTCGATGTGGTTGGCGTAGAGAGACACATGCTCCCATGGCTTGAACACCAGGCCATACACCGGCGTGGTGATGCCCTTGGCGTAGTTGGCGGTGCGTGTGCCGGTGCCGTAGGCGTAGCCCTGAACCACCAGCTCCTGGCGGCGCAGGCCGGCGGTGAACAGCAAACGGTCATCCATAAAGCCGAAGGTGTCCGACACCGCCGCGCTGCGGGCGAAGGTCTTGGCGGTGATGCCGGGGTCGTTCAGGTCGCTGCCGGAGGTGAAGCCGCCTTTGGCTGGAGCGGTCACATCGGCCGGGCTGTAAATATTGGTCGGCTGGCTGCCGGAGGCAAAGTCAAAGGCGTTGCGGGTCTGAGTCCAGATGCCGGTCAAGCCGAGGTTCAATTTGTGGCTGACAGCACCGGTCTTGAACTTGCCGTTCAGGCCGGCCATCAGGCTGGTGTTGTCTTCCTGATGCGCAATGTTCGAGCCGCTGACTGTGGCATTGCCTAGTGTGTCCCTCAGGGTCACCGACGAATAGCGGCCCAGCTCGTTGGTGTGCTTGGCGCCCCCGGCGATGTAGGCGGTCCAGTTATCGTTGAGGTCATACTCGCCGCGCAACATGCCGAAGGTGTCTTCCAGGCTGGTGGTGCCCCAGTTCGGCGCGTAGTTGGTGTCGGCCGACGGCGCATTCGGGATATGGGTCAGCCCGCTGCCAAGCAACACCGTGTTGCGTCCGCCATTGACCTGCTGCTTCTGATAAACAAAGTCGCCTGACACCCGCAGGGCATCGCCGCGATAGTCCAGGCCGACCGAAAACAGCTTCGAACGCTGGCTTTCGTCGTCGATGGCGGTGTCGCCTTCGCGCTGGGAAATATTCACCCGCGCGCCAAAACGGTTGTCTTCGCCGAAGCGCTGGCCGATGTCCAGGTGTTCACCCACCCGGCCGTCACTGCTGATGTCGGTGCTCAAACGGCGCAAAGGCACATCATCAGCGCGCTTGGGTTGCAGGTTAACGCCGCCGCCGATGCCGGAGCCGCTGGGTGTGACGCCGTTGATAAAGGCGTTGGGGCCTTTGAACACTTCAACCCGTTCCAGGGCGTCGGTGGACATGATCTGGCGCGGCAGGATGCCGTACAAACCGTTGAACGAAATATCGTCGCCGTTGAGCGGCAGGCCACGAATCACAAAGGCTTGAGCCTGGTTCGCATAGCCCGATGCCTGGCGCACGGACGAGTCATTGAGCAACACATCGCCGACGGTTTGCGCATGCTGCTCGCGGATCAACTTCTCGGTGTAGGAGGACATGCTGAACGGCGCGTCCATGATGTCCTGGTTGCCCAGCACACCTAATTGGCCGCCGCGCGCGACCTGGCCGCCAGCGTAAACCGGCGGCAATGCATTCGGTGCAGGTGCGTCGGCGCTGATGTTGGTTGCACCCAATTCCAGTGTGTTGCCGTCTGGACGGTTGTTAGTTTCTGGGGCTGCCGCGTGAGCGGCAAGGCTCAGTGAGCAGCAAAGGGCAAGCAGGGCAGGGCGAAACGGTACAGAAATTTGGTTGCAGGTGGGCATGGTCGATCCGGACGGCGAACCGTCAATGGGAGGAAAAGGGCAACAACGTTGCGCTTCCTCACTGCGCGGATACGACTCCGGCGCGAATGATAGTAATTGTCATTAATATTTCGCAACCAGTTTGTGAAATCGTTGTCCGCGCAGGCGCGAGCTGCCGACCAGCGGCGGCAAAGGTGTGGGCGGCAGGCGCGTCTTCGGGCGCCTGGGCAAGGGCGATGGACCAGGCGCTGAGTACAAACGCAAAGGTAAATGCCATCGCCCATCGCGTTTGCCCGGATGCCGAGTAGAATCACGCCCTGAAAGCGATTCCTGAGGTGCGGTACGGTGGATTTACAGCAGGGTTTTGTCCTGACCCGGCATTGGCGCGACACGGCCGCGGGCACGGAGGTCAGTTTCTGGCTGGCCACCGACCAAGGCCCACGGTGCGTGCGCCTACCCGTGCAAACCTCGGTGATGTTTATTCCGCAAGCCCATCGCAAGCCGCTCGACTGGTTGCTCAAGGGCGAGCGCGAGATTGAACTGCGCCCGTTGCAATTGTGCGACTTCCATCATCGCCCTGTCCTTGGTCTCTACACCCGCCAGCACCGCCAGTTGATGGACCTGGAAAAGCGCCTGCGCGCCGCCGGTGTCGACGTCTACGAAGCCGACGTGCGCCCGCCCGAGCGTTACATGATGGAACGCTTCATCACCGCGCCCGTGTGGTTTGGCGGCACACCGGATGCCAGCGGCACCTTGCTTGAGGCGCAGATGAAACCCGCGCCGGACTACCGCCCGCCGCTCAAACTGGTGTCCCTGGACATCGAGACCACCGCCCAAGGCGACCTGTATTCCATTGCCCTGGAAGGCTGCGGCGAGCGCCAGGTGTACATGCTCGGCCCGCCAAACAAAGCCGATGCGGTGGACTTCAAACTCGACTACTGCGATACCCGCGCCCAACTGCTCGAGTGCCTCAACCAATGGCTGGCTACCCACGACCCCGATGCCATCATCGGCTGGAACCTGGTGCAGTTCGACCTGCGCGTGCTCCACGAACATGCCCAGCGCCTCAACGTGCCGCTGTTGCTCGGGCGTGGCGGCGAGGCGATGGCCTGGCGTGAACATGGCAGCCGCAACCACTACTTCGCCGCTGCCGCCGGGCGGCTGATCATCGATGGCATCGAAGCCTTGCGTTCGGCCACCTGGAGTTTCGAATCCTTCAGCCTGGAAAACGTCGCGCAAACCCTGCTCGGCGAAGGCAAGGACATCTCCACGCCGTACCAGCGCATGGACGAAATCAACCGCATGTTCGCCGAGGACAAGCCCGCATTGGCGCGCTACAACCTCAAGGACTGCGAGCTGGTCACGCGGATTTTCGCCAAGACCGAACTGCTCAAGTTCCTGCTCGAACGCGCCAGCGTCACCGGGCTGCCGGCCGACCGTAATGGCGGCTCCGTGGCGGCGTTCACGCACCTGTATATGCCGCTGATGCACCGCCAGGGCTTCGTCGCGCCGAACCTGGGCGACAAACCGCCCCAGGCCAGCCCCGGGGGGTTCGTGATGGACTCGCGTCCGGGCCTCTACGAGTCGGTGCTGGTGCTCGATTACAAAAGCCTTTACCCGTCGATCATCCGCAGTTTTCTCATCGACCCGGTGGGCCTGATCGAAGGCCTCAAGCACCCGGACGACAGCGAATCGGTAGAGGGCTTTCGCGGTGCGCGTTTTTCCCGCACCCGGCATTGCCTGCCCTCGATTGTCGCGCGGGTTTCCGAAGGCCGCGAAGTGGCCAAGCGTGAACACAACGCGCCGTTGTCCCAAGCCCTTAAAATCATCATGAACGCGTTTTACGGCGTGCTTGGCTCCAGCGGTTGCCGCTTCTTCGACACGCGGCTGGCGTCCTCGATCACGATGCGTGGGCACCAGATCATGCGCCAGACCCGCGAGCTGGTCGAAGCCAAGGGTTATGACGTGATCTACGGCGACACCGACTCCACCTTCGTCTGGCTCGGCAGCGCGCATGCTGCGGAGGACGCCAGCCGCATCGGTCGGGAACTGGTGCAGCACGTCAACGAGTGGTGGCGCGCGCATCTGCACAACGAATTCGGCCTGCAAAGCGCCCTGGAACTGCAATACGAAACCCACTTCAGCCGCTTCCTCATGCCGACCATCCGCGGCGCTGAGGAGGGCAGCAAAAAGCGCTACGCCGGCTTGGTTGTACGCGCCGACGGCAGCGAAGAAATGGTCTACAAAGGCCTGGAAACCGTGCGCAGCGACTGGTCGCCGCTGGCCCGGCAATTCCAGCAGGAACTCTATCAGCGCATCTTCCATCGCCAGCCGTATCAAGACTACGTTCGCGACTATGTGCGGCGTACCTTGAGCGGCGAACTCGACGACTTGCTGATCTACCGCAAACGCCTGCGCCGCCCACTCGACGATTACGAGCGCAACGTGCCGCCGCATGTGCGCGCCGCACGCCTGGCGGATGAATATAACGACCGTCTGGGGCGCCCGCGCCAGTATCAGCGCGGCGGCTGGATCAGCTATGTGATCACGGTCAACGGCCCGCAGCCGCTGGAAGTACGCCAGGCGCCGATCGACTACGACCACTACGTCACCCGGCAATTGCAGCCGGTGGCCGATGCGATCCTGCCGTTCGTAAATGATGATTTCGGCACGCTGGTCGGCGGGCAAATGGGCTTGTTTTAAAACGCTTGCCTGTACGTGGGGCGAGCCTGCACTCTTGGCCGCTGACGACCACTCTCAGACGGCGCAGCTTCCATGACTCAGATCACGTTGACCGGCAGCACGGTCGAACTCCAGCCCCTGCAACGCGAACACAAAACCGCCTTGCTTGAAGCGGCCGCCGACGGCCAATTGTGGAACCTCAAGGTCACCAACGTGCCAGGTCCGGACACCATCGACACCTATATCGACACGGCCTTGGCCGGCCGCGACGCGGGCAGCGTGATCCCCTTCACCCTGGTGCGCGCAGGCACTGGCCAGGTGGTGGGCAGCACGCGGTTCTGGAAGGTCGATCGGGCCAATCGCAAGCTGGAAATCGGTCACACCTGGCTGGCCGAGTCCACGCAAAAAACCGGCATCAACACCGAAGCCAAGCTCTTGCTGCTGACCTACGCTTTTGAAGTGCTCGACTGTGTGCGGGTGCAGTTCACTACCGATGAACTCAACGAAAAATCCCGTGCCGCGATCCTGCGCCTTGGCGCCGTGCAAGAGGGCATTGTGCGCCACGAGCGCATCATGCCCGATGGGCGCAAGCGCAATTCGGTGCGGTTCAGCATCATCGATTCGGAATGGCTGCAGGTGAAGGCCAGCTTGCAGGCCAAACTGCAGCGATAAGGAGACAACCCCCATGTACACGCTCTACGGCATCGACGAATCCGGCTCCTGCATGATCGAAATCGCCCTGCAGCGTTGCGCGGTGGCATGGCGGCGCATCGACGCCAGCTCTTGGGAAGACGGCGAAGGCAGCGACGCCCTGGCCCGCATCAACCCACTCAAACAAATTCCCACGTTGGTGACGCCCGAGGGCCAGGTGCTGACCGAAAGCGCCGCGATCCTGATCCACCTGGGCCTGGAGTTTCCCGCCTCCGAGCTGCTCGCCGGCAACCGTGCGCAGATCCTGCGCGGGCTGGTATACATCGCCGCCAATTGCTATTCGGCGGTCGGCATCATCGACTACCCGCAACGCTGGCTCGGTAATGTGGATGACGCCGTACAGGCACAATTGATCAGCGGCACGCGCCGTTACCTGCACCAGGCCTGGGTGGTGTTTGCCGAGCAGTTTGCCGACCAGTTGTTCGCCCCCGGCAATGTGCCGAACGCGCTGGGCATTATGGCGGCCGCGGTGTCGCGTTGGGACGCGGCGCGGGAGGTGTTGAACAACCTCGCGCCAGGCTTTGCCCAGACGCTGGCGCGAGTGGATGCCGACCCGGTGGTGGCGCCGGTATTTGCGCGGCATTGGCCGCAATAGAACGCCTCGTAATGGTTCCGCAATCTGAAGAAACAATGACTGATAACCCCATTCGAGCCCTTGCGTGGCAGGCTTACTGACCTACGCTTCTTAACGAGGTGTAGGAATCATCCTTGAAATTGACTGTCGCAGACATGAAACTCAAGAACCCTGCATGGAATTCAAAGGAGGTGCGCATGCTCATCCGGTCGCTGACCCTGGCTACCTTGATGGCTTTTACGGGGCCGCTGTTGGCCGCTGATGATATCAACCCGCTCAAGCAGGACTTGGGCAAGGCTCGGCCGCTGGTGGTGGTGGAGCTCGATTCCGGCAACGACACTTTGGCGACCCTCAAGAAACAATTGGATGAGCCTGCTACCAAGCAGTCCTTTGAAGAGCGCAGCATGGTGTTCTACACCGTGAAGTTCGGCAGCATCGGTGCTGAAGGCGAAAAATTCGCCAAGGACCCCAAGGACAACAAGAAGCTCACGCCACCTGAAACCAACGCGCTGATCCGTGCCCTCAAGCTCGGCGCCGGCAGCGGTACAAAGGTGATCCTGATCGGCAAGGATGGCGAGAAGAAACTGGAGAAGACCGTACCGCCGGATCCCCTCGACCTGAAGGTGTTCTTCAGCACCATCGACCAGATGCCGATGGCCGAGAAAGAAGCAGCTGCTCCGGTTGTGCCAGAACCTGCGCCTGCGCCTGGCAAGAACGCTACCAAAGCGGGTAAGGCAGCCAAGCCGGCTGCGCCTCAACAGCTGGATGACTGAGTCCGTGCAGGAGCTGGCTTACCAGCTCCTGCGCAGGCCGTTGCGGTGGTGGTTCCAGTTCACTGTTTCCACGGCTTGAACCACCCAGCCAACCCTCCCAATACCAGGGCTGCCGTCACGGTACTCAAGCCCAGTTGCCAGCCATCGTTTTGCAGTGGATGCAAGATGACGGCTGCAAAACCCAGTAATACCGCACTCAGCCCCCATTGCAGCGGCCAGCCCAGTTGGCCAAGCAATTGCTGGCGTTGCATCAGCAGCAGGTTGGTGACGATAACCCCGCCCAATGCCGCCAAGGCGATACCCGGTAAACCCAGAAAGTACGGCAGCAGCACCAACAGCAAAGCGTTGACCCCGCTGCCCAGCAATTCGCAGCGCAAGGGCAGGCGCGTGTCGCCGCTGGCATAGGCATAGCGGGCGAGCATGGCGTTCCAGGCGCCGAACACCAGTGGCGTCGCGAACCAGGCCAGCAGCGCCGGCAGTGGGCCGTCGGCGCTTTGGGTGGGCATCAGCAGATGAATCAGCACCGGGCTGGCGCCGATCAGTCCGAGGGCGGCCGGCAGGCTGAGCAGGGTCGCAGCATCCAGGCCGCGACGCAGCAGGGCCAGGCGCTGTTGGCCTTGTTCGCCGCTCATCATGCCCAGCAGCACCTGGTTGAGGCTCATCAGGGCGATCAATGGCAGGTTGATCAACTTGCGGGCAAGGTTGACCCACGTGACGGCACCTTCTCCCAGGTAACTGGCGATCAAGCGTTCGAGCAGCGCCAGCCCCTGGCTGGCGACATTGCTGGCCAACAATGGCCCGATGCGCCCCAACAGTTCGCGGCCCGCCAGCTTGTCGCCAGTGACTTGCCATGGCCGCCAGCCGAAAGACCAGACCGGCGCCAGCAGCGGCAGGCACATCAACACACTGCCGGCAAAAAAGCTCATGGCCAGTTCGCCGCTGTCGCTTGCGCTGCCACGGATAAACAGGTACAGCACCGGTGGCAGATTGAACAGTAAAGAGCCCAGGCCCGGCAGCACAAAACGTTGGCGTGCCTGCAAGGGAATACTGAACAACCCATGCATCACCAGGCCCGGCGCACAGGCCGCCAGCCAACGCAAGTTAGCGGCGGCTTCGGCATGGGCCTCGGCGTCCAGGCCGGGGCCGATCAGGCGCACCCACAGCGGCGCGCCCAGCGCCAGTACGGCAAACAGGGCCAGGCCCACGCCCAGCAGGCGTGGGGAAAGACTGGCCAGCCAGGCTTGCTGGCGTTGTGGGTCGCGTTGTTGATAAAGGGGCAGGGCAGCCGCCGCAAGCAAGCCGGCGGCCAGGGTCATGCGCAACGCTTCGGGCAAAAACACCGCCACCAGAAACCCGTCGCTGCGACTGCCCGCGCCCCAGGCCGCCACCAGCAGCCATTCGCGGGCAAAACCGGCGACCAGCCCGGCGAGGGTCGCGACGGTCAGCCAGAGCGTGCTGCCGAACATCAGTGGAACAGGGTGAACAGGCCCTTGCCACCCACCTTATAGTTCAGATCATGGCAGCGTTCGCCCATGATTTTGGCCCCGGAACCGCCAATGATTTTGTAGGGGGCCACAGCCTTGGCCACCACGGTATTGGCGCTGATCACCGAGCCATGCCCCAGGTGCGTGCCGTAGCCGATCAACGCCCGGCTGCCGATCCACACATAGTCGTCGATGTAGATCGGCCCGGAAATCGACCAGAACTCCGGAGCCTGCAAGTCATGACTGCCGGCGATGATCAGCACGTGGGAGGCGATTGCCACGTGGTTGCCGATCACCAGCCCGGCGCGGGCGTCCACCTGGCAATGCCAGGCGATCACCGTATCGTCACCGACTCTCAAGTTGTGGATGCCCAACACTTCGGTGTTACGCCACAAGCTTGTGCCCTTGCCGATCTTCGCGCCGCCCAGGCGCAGCCAGGCAATGCGCACATGGTGGCTGGGGATCTTGTTGATCAAAATGTTGTAGGCCATGTCCCAGGCGTTGCGCCAGCGATCCTTGATAGTTGCCCAGTTTTTGCCATAGCGCGGAAGTAGCTTGCCCGGCAGGTCCTGTTTCATACGACGGAACAAAAGGCGGGCCACCGGGTGCTCAAGGGCGGGTTCCAGGTCGATGGAGTTTATCCAGAAGCGCTTGTTGTCGCCTTCGCCCTCTTCAAACACCACGTCGTTGGCCAGGCACCAGTCCAGCGCCTCTTCCAGGTCCGGCAGGCTCACGCCTATTTCAGCGGCCAGTGTGGGGAGGCGGTCGCGCAAATCGGTGGAGTGAATCATCCGGTGCTTCATGGTTGGTTATCCTTTGGCGCAATAGCAGCAACAGGGGCGGTAATGGAGGGGCGCAGACGCACCTGTTGCAGGCTCATGCCCATCAACAGCCAGAACAGCGCGATCAGTACAAAGGTGAAGCTGAAATAGTGGTCGAAAATCCCCGTCAACAGCGCTGCCATCACGCCGCAGATACACCCCAGCCACAGGGCGTTGTCGGCGGTGACCTTGCGCACCTGGCCCAGGGGCCGCACTTCCCGCCACCACAACACAGTGACGGTGATAAACAACAGCATCCCAGGAATGCCGACCTTGTAGATGAAGTTCAGCCACAGGTTAGAGATGCCCAGCAGGTTGGTGCCGGGTACGGGTGGGTCTATCTTGAAGCCGATCCCCAGGGGATATGTCGACATGGCCTCGGGGAATCTTGCGTACTCGTCGAAGCGGATTTCGGTACTGGCATTGGTGGACGAGAAGATGGTCAGCAAGCGCTCCTGCAACGGCGGATAGAACATCACCAGCGCAACCCCAAACGCCACGCCGATACCGATGATGCGCCCGCTGTTAGGCACGCGCTTATAGGTCAGCCAGATCAGCACCAGCGCCAGGGCCACGATGGCGCCACGGGAAATACTCAGCAGCAGGCCGGCGCAACCCAGCACCGCCACCGCCAGGCCCAGCGCCCGGCGCCAGCCGCTGCGGGTCCAGCCGTAGAACAGCGCCAGGGGGATAAACAGCACCAGCACGCCACCCGTCAGGTTCGGGTGCACCCAGGGCGAGGCCATGCGCGTGTAGTTGGCGGAAAAAATATCCTTCACCGCTTCCGGGTGGGCGTACTTGAGGTCGGTGAGCACCTCGATCATCGACATGGCGTTGCGCGTCTTCAGAAACATGAAAATCGACAGCAACAGCATCGCCAGGTTGCCCAGCAGCAGGGCGACCACCACCTTGTCGCGGTCGGCGTCGGTGCGCAGCAGCAACGGCACGATAAACAGCAACGACAGGTTCATCAGCCAGCGTACCCAGTTCACCGGCCCGTTGCCTTCGGCATGGATGATGACCATGCCCCAGATAAACGGAATAGTGCTGAACAGCATCAGCCACATCAGCGCGCGCTCGGTCGGACGCCACAGGATCAAGCCGCGGGTCTTGCCGATAAACGATTGCCAGAACACCCCGACCCAGGTCAGCCCCAACACCGCTTCGCTGATGGTGGTGCGGATCCCCAGTTCCAACGTGGTGTAGGGAATGCTGGTGGCCAACACCGCGAAAATCAGCAAGCCCCACAGGGGAAAGCGGATCAGGGTCAAGGCCACACCCGCGCCGGCCACGACCAGCAAGGTCTTGATCGGCGACAGGGCCAACAGCAAAATGCCGAAGACCAGGCCCAGGAGCAGGCTGATGAATTTTCCTGGCAGCATTAGCGGTCCAATTCCTTGAGCAAAGTATCCAGGCGCGAGCGATAGGCCGGTTCGGCAAATTGCCGGGCCCAGGCGCGCTGCGTTTCGGCGTCTGCCGTGTTGCCTGCGGTTGCCATTTGCTGCATGACGTTCTGCAATTGCCTGGCATCGTGTGGGTCGAAGCGCGGGGCGCCGGGCGGCGCGACTTCATCCAGGGCGGAACCGCGTGCCACCGCCACCGGCGTGCCCACACTCAAGGCTTCCACCACCGGCAGGCCAAAGCCCTCGGCATAAGACGGCTGCCATAGGCAGTCGGTATGACGGTAAAGGGCTTGCAGTTGGCCGTCGGATAAACCGCTGCACCAGTGCAGGCCCGGCAGTTCGCCAAGGGCGGACGGTACATCGCTGGCGTGGCCCACCAGTACCAGGTCCGGCACCTCAGGGTTCGCCGTACGGCAGGCCTGCCATTGGCGCAGGAAAAATGCCATGTTCTTGCGCGGCTCCCGTGTGCCCACCACCAACCAGTAACGCGCCGGCAGGTTGTCTGGCTGCGGTTCTGGCGCTGCATTCAATTCGGGCACCAGGTTGTTCAACACCCGGAACTTGGCCCGGGCCCAGGGGAATACGCGGGCGGCTTCGTTGCAGGAAAACTGCGAAGGGCACCACACCCGGTCAGCCTGCCACACCGACCAGGCAATCGAGGCACCGTCGATCAAGCGATAGGCCAGGGCCTTGAGCCTGGAGCGATGGAAGTTACGCTGAGTCAGCTGAAACAGGTCATGCAGCACCAGGACATAACGGGTGCCGGCGGGTTTGCGGCACAGCGGCAAGCCCATATTGGCCGTGGCGATGTGCAGGTCGATCTGTTGCTCATGCAAGGATCTGGGCAAAAATTTTCGCTCAAACCGCAAGCGTACCTGCGGCCGTTGCAGGCCATCCAGCGGGCTGGCCCACGGTGGGCATATGGCGGTCTGGCGTTGCGGGTGGTCCAGGGGCGCCTCAGTGAACAGCAGCACCTCAGTGTTGTCCCGCGCGCGCAGGGCATCTTCCAGCGCCAGGACCTGGCGGGCGATGCCCGACGAGGGCGCAACCGTGGCGGGGCGATAGTCCAGGGCTACGCGCATGGCTGAAATTCCTTAGAGTCGATCAAGGTGTTGTAGATGTGCTCCAGTTCGTCACCGGCCACCGCCCAGTCGTGGTACTGCCGCGCATACTCGCGTGCCGCATCGGCCAGTTGCCGGGCCAGCAGCGGCTGATCGAGCAGGCGCACGATGGCGTCGGCCAGAGCCTCGGCGCTTTCGCCCGCCAGGTAATGCGCCTGTGGTTGCACCGCCAACCCGGAAACACCCTGGGCCGTGCTGACCAGCGGCAAGCCGGCGGCCATTGCCTCCAACACCTTGAGCTTGGAGCCGCCGCCATGGCGCAACGCGGCGACAAAACCGGCGCAGCGCCGTTGCAGAGCGCACAGATCAGGAACAAACCCCAGCCACTCGACACGTTCATCCGGCCAACGGTCGCGCCAGTGTTCGGGCAAGCCGTAACCGGCCACCGCCAGGCGCGCGTTCGGACACTGCAGCCAGACCCGGGGGAATATCTCCTCAAGCAACCACTGCACAGCGTCCAGGTTCGGTGCGTATTCGTAATTGCCGACAAACAACAAACGCTGGCTCTGCGCATCGGCACTGACCTGGGCGAAGGCACGGCTGTCGACGCCATTGACCACCACGCTTACCGGCGTTGCAGTCAACGGCCGCATGGCCTGGGCGTCCGCCTCGGTCACCGCAATCACATGGGCGGCGGCATCGAAGGCCTTGCGCTCCCATTGCCGGCAGCGCCATTGGTCGTACTGCACGAACGGCGCGGCCCACTTGGGGAAACGGTCATAAGTGGCGCCGCCCAGGCTTGATTCCAGGTTGTGCTCGGTCAGCACAAACTCGCGCTTGCGCTGCTGCAAGGTGCGCAGAAACGGTTGCAGGCTGTAGCTGTGTTCCACTTGAATCACGTCCCAGCGCTCGTTCAACAGTTGCGCAAATTGGGCTTGCAACGGTGCCGACAGGCCATTGACCGTGGTCAGCAACGGCCACGGTGCGAATACGCCCGCGAGCAGGGTCATCGGGTGTTTCAGTGGCCGGCGCGGCACCACGATCAGGCGCTCGAGCAAGGGTTCAAGGGCTGCGTGCGCCGCGTCATCGGCCGGTGTCTTCGATTGCGCCAGCAGCGTGATGCGATGCCCGCGCTCACTCAAGGTGCGCAGCAAATGATACTGCCGGGTCTTGCCGCCGCTGGTGGTCGGCCACGGCAGGTAGGGCACAATCCATAGGATTCTCATGTACAGCTCTCCATGCCCGGGGCTACCACACCAGTATCTGCAAACTCGGCTTCACCACTGGGCGAATACCGTTGTCGTCGCTCAGGGTTTGCCTGGCTCCGGTCAGCGGGTCCAGCAGTTCTGCGCGTTTAATATCCGGCAGGCTGATGCTGCTGCCTTCGGCACTCCAGTACATCAACAGGTGTTTTCCGTCAGGCCGTGTCCAGGCCACGCTGTAGAAACTGTCCGGCACGTCCTTGAGTTGTGGCGTGGTGCCGGGTTTAAGAGAGGGACCGGTGATCTCAAGGAAGCGGGCGAGGGCGGTGTACACCGGCTTGGGTTCGCCGTCCAGGTTCAGCAGGCCGTAATGCTGGTCGCGTGGCGAGGCGCGTTGGTCGAGGTCGGACAGCGCGAACAGGAAAATCTTCTGATAGTCCTGGGACGCCATCAACGCCAGACGGCGCAAGGTGTAGTCGGCCTGCCCGTCGATACCGATCAGGTCCTGCATCTCTTTGGGGCCGGCATAGCTGGACCAGCCCCACTCGGTAGCCCATACGTTCTTGATCCCGGCGCCGTGCAGCATGGTATTGAGTTGATCACCGCGCAGCAGCACTTCGTTCTTGCCCGGTTCATCGGTTTCCGGGGTCATCGAATAAGGGTGATAGGCCGCGACCATGCCCAGGTTTTGCACGCCCAGCGCGCCGAGCGCTTCGAACATCAGGGTTTTGCCACGCGGCGGCATTTGGCTGTAGTACGCCATGCCGCCCATGACCTGCAGTTTGCCGGGCGCGGCAATATTCAACGCCTGGTGACTGGCCAATAACAATTGCCCGTACTCCTTGGCGTTGACTTCGGGGCGCCAGTTGTTCGGCAGGTTCTGCTCGTTCCATACCTGCCAGGCATCAATATTGGGGTAGCGCTTGGCCAGGAGTGCCAGGCGCAGCGCATAGATTTCGGGGTCCCGCGGGCGATACTGGTCCTGGAACTTCGCGCCCTTGGGGGCGGTGGTGATAAAGGGCGCCGAGCCCACCAGGTAAAACACCGAGCGGATTTTTTCAGCGCTCAGGGTGCGGTCCAGTTCATCGAAGGTGCTGAGTTGATAACCGTCTTCTGTGGGCTCCAGGCGATCCCAGTGCAGGTCGACCCGCACCCATTGCAATCCAAGTTTCTTGTATTGCGTGATCTGCTGGCGGTACTGCTCGGGCGTGAACCACAGAAAGTGCGCGTTCACGCCGAGGAAGTCCTTCCATACCACACTGCGCTCCGGGGCCAGGTTCACCGGCTGCGCATCGACTTTTTCACTCGACAGCAGGGCGCCACCCACGGCGATTGCCAGCACCAGCGGCAGATAGCGCCACATCGGGCGAACAGATGAAATATTCATCGCAACGGCTCCTCACAAGCATCCCGAAATAATTCGGCAAAACGTCGGGCCGTGGTGGCCCACTGGCGTTGGTGGCCGATTTCCGCTGCCCGGGTAGCCCATTGCCGGGCCTGCT
This sequence comes from Pseudomonas edaphica, assembly GCF_005863185.1. Classification (GTDB taxonomy): domain Bacteria; phylum Pseudomonadota; class Gammaproteobacteria; order Pseudomonadales; family Pseudomonadaceae; genus Aquipseudomonas; species Aquipseudomonas edaphica. The sequence goes on along the minus strand of NZ_VBVZ01000049.1, from coordinate 721 downwards.
GCGGGTCGAGGATCAAGCGGTTCAAGGCGTTGCTCAAGGAATCGATATCGCCCTGCTGATAGGTGATGCCATTGCCGCCGGCCACCTCTTCAGCAAAGGCACGCGCATTGGAGGTGATCACCCCGCGCCCGCAGGCATTGGCCCATGACAGCGCGCCACTGGTGCCACGCATCTGTCCCAGGAAACCGAGTTTTTTCGATTCGCGGTAGGGCAGCACCATCACATGGTGCGCCTGGATCGTAGCGGCGATCTGCGCTGATGGCAGGTCCAACTGCCAGTCCACCACATCCTCCAGGTGCAGCGCGATGATCTGTTGGCGCAGGCCGTCGAGGTAGTTGCCGGCCGGGTCGAAGGTCATTTCCGGGGCGGTGCCGCCGGCCAGGGTCAGGCGCACCTGGCCTCGGCATTGCGGGTGGGTGGCCAGTGACTGGGCCAGGGCCTGGAGCAGGTCCTCAATGCCCTTGCCGCGATAGATAAAGCCGAAATACAACAGACGCAACGGCGCAAGTGGCGGCAAGTCCTGGGCCGCGATGGGTAGGTTGCCGTGAGCAATCACCGCCACTTGCTGCGGACGCAGGCCCATGCGTTGGCGCAGGCAGTCGCCTCCCAGGTAGCTGAGGGTGATCAGCCGGCGCATCCCTTGGGCCAGGCGTCGTTCTTCGTGCAAGGTCAGCGGGTCGGCCAGCAGTGCCGCCGCCTGGGGCAACGGGTGGGGCAGGCG